>CAJTRU010000082.1 GCA_910579085.1 uncultured Lachnospiraceae bacterium
CATTGCACTTAAAACGGGATACAAACACTGGCGGTGCTGAAGTGCGCCTGTCATGTAATAATATTAGATGGAACACCAGAAACCTGCTGTACCCATCAGAATTACAAAAAACATAATATAAAAACAGAATAGATAGTAACTGTAAATTATGCTGTGGGGAGAGTGATTTAGACAAACGGAAGTACAGGGGTGTTATTTTTATATTAATACTTATATAACAATAATAATTACATATGTCTATAGGTGACTAGCAGAATAATCCCCACCACACAATTTACAGTTATCTTGTTATTTTGTGTTTTGTTGTAAATTGCTGGCAACAGGTTTTGCGTGCCAGATGCTAGCAATTATTCCGTTAAAGGGGCACTTTAACCCCGCCGGCATTTAAGTCCATATATCCCGTGGAAACTTATGTTTCCTTTGGGATATATGGGCTTTATGTGCCGTTGCGTGGGTTAACGTAGTGGGAGCGTGCCCCTGTACGGAATATTGCTGGCTCTGGCACTAAAAACCGTCCGTCATATACAAACAACAAAAGATAACTGTAAATTATCACATACCTTGACATAAGGTACAAAAATTATATAATAAATATAACTAATACAGCATATGCAGGGTATCCTGTGTGTTTTACCAGCTTATTCTGGCTGGACGGAGGGAGGTATATAATGAAGGGGAAGAGCATTAGAAACAAAATTATTGTAATTGCATCTATTCTTTTTGCACCACTGCTTGTTATGCAGCTAGTTATACTGGTGTTATTGTCAAAGGGCATAATTGGCATTTTAACATCTGTAATTCTTACGGCTGTTATCCTGGTTGCAATATCATCAGCACTTATTTTGGCACTATGGTCATTTTTAAACCCGCTTATCTCAGTATTTGCTGGGAATAGTGGACAAAACACTACAGATAATAAAATGCTTCAGAAAATACATAAACTTGCCAGCCGCAATGACGGCATAGGTGATATGGTACGTACTGCCAATACTACTGTTGCTGGTTTTGCGGATATTATAAAGGGTATTAAGTCTGCTATAGGAAATCTTGAACATGTGTCGGCTGAATTTGAAATTACATTTAATGAGATGGAATATTCGATGCAGGATACATCTGGAAATGTAAGTACCATTACAGGCAATACAATATCACAGGTAAATAATATACATGATATGAAGGATAAAATTGATGCCATAAGCCTGGCAATTGAAAATATTAACAGAAGCATTAAGGACTTATCAAAAAGTACAGAAGTGGTTGAAAACTGCCAGAATGATGCAGGACGTATTATGGATGAACTTACAAGTATTAGCAAGGAAAGCAGAATTGCTATTGAAGAGGTTAAGAGCCAGACGGACCGCACTAATAAGTCTGCACAGCAGATACGTACAGCTACAGGCATTATTGCTGATATTTCAAACCAGACAAACCTGCTTGCACTTAATGCAAGTATTGAAGCAGCAAGGGCCGGTGAACATGGCAAGGGCTTTGCTGTTGTAGCTGAAGAAATAAGGCTGCTTGCAGACCAGTCAAAGGAATCTACAGAGCAGATTAACCATATTGTTAATGAATTAATTGCAAATTCTGATATTAGTGTTGAAATTACTGAACGTGTTTCGGAGTCGTTTAAGGAGCAGAATAAAAAGGTAGAAGAAACAGAAAATATATTTAAGTCCCTTAATTCAGAGCTGGTTAAGACAACAGAAGCAATAAGGTGTATTGATTCTGAAATATCAGATTTAGACGGGCATAAAATATTAATTGGGAACAGTGCAGATGAAATGACTACATCTGCGGAGGAAAATGCAGAGCAGGCAAACCTTACATCAGATAATGTGGCAGGTCTCCAGGAAATGGTTGCAAATTGTACTGGGATGACTAAACAGGTTGTTGGTGTATCTGAAGAACTTGTTGGATATATAAAGAAGTTTGATACAAGCAGGATTTTAAATAATAATATATAACAAGACAGTTCCATTTTGTGTAAAAATTATTGGCAATATTGACAAACAAAGATATTAGAATTATAATTGAAAGTGGTTAAACCACGAAAAAAATAAATCTGGAATACCATATCCAGGTAAGAATAAAAGGGGAAAGGAGAAATAATATTTATGTGGCTGTACCCGCTATAAACGCCACTGGCAAATATAAATGCTTCTGGTATTGTTTCTGTGTGGGGAAAGCAGATTAAAACCAGAACATCTTCCACAAAAGGCAGGCAGGTATAAATTCTAATTATAAATATGGTGCCTGGTAAAAAGTATGCAGTGGAATAATGCATAACTAAGAAAGGAGTTAATATATAATGGCAGAGGAAGTTTTGGAAGAGGTGCTGGAGGAGGAAGATACACAGAAAGGGAAGTTTATGACCTTCCGGACAGGTAATGAATATTATGGCATAAGCATAAGCTATGTGAATGAAATTATTGTAATGCAGCCAATTACAGCTATACCTGAAGCGGAAGATTACATAAAAGGGCTTCTTAACCTCAGGGGTAAGATTATTCCTGTTATTGATGTCCGGGTAAGGTTTGAGATGAGCCAGAAGGACTACACTGACAGGACATGTATTATTGTCATTAATGTAAAATCCACTACTATCGGGCTTATTGTTGAGGAGATAGCAGAGGTTGACACAATAATGGACAGTGATATTATGCCGCCTCCAACACTTGGACATAAAGGAAAAGAGCAAAATAAATATGTATATGGCCTTGCTAAGACAGGCAATACAGTAAAGCTGCTGCTTGACCCTGAACGGCTTATTGAGGATGCAGCTATAGAAATACCTGGCGAGGAGAGCCAGGAAGAAGAACAATAGGGAGTAACAGGGGGAAAAAAGATGAGTAAAAACAGAAATATAACGGAGGCATCTAACATGAAGAAGAGATTTAAGTTTAGTGACATGTCAGTCAGAAGCAAGTTGTTAATGTTTGGCGGTGTTGCACTGCTGTTTACGGTGATTATTGCTATAGCAAGTATTAAAATCCTCCAGACCACAAATGAAGAACGCACAAGGCGTTATGTTGTTTATGCTGACCGTGAGATAGCATTAAGTGATACATTTACATATTTTAACCAGATAAGGACAAATGTACGTAACCTGATAGGTATATATAAAGATATGCCAGAAAAACAACAGGAAACAATTAAGTTAATTGATGAAGAGTTTGCATCAATAGATACAAAGTTTGAAACTTTCAGGGTATATCTTGACCAGTATGATGAAAGCATACAACAAGGATTTGACCAGCTTGTAGAATGTATTAGTAAATTTAAAGATTCTACAGATATTGTGGTTTCTTTTACTAATGCAAAAGACTTTGTAGCAGCAGAAGAAGAAATTGAGAATAACAGCATGGTTGTTGCAGAGGAAGCAAGTGAAGTATTTGATAAGATAATTTCTGACATGGTAACAGAAGCTGATAAAGAGTCTGAAAGGATTGATACTACTGTCAAGACACTTGCAGTTATACTTATAGGGATATGTGTAGTATGTATTATTGTTATGATGGCACTCTGTTTCTCTATTACAAGAACTATTACAGGGCCTGTTTCAAAGCTTTCAGTAGCAGCAAGGAAACTTGCGGTTGGTGATGTAGATACTGATTGTACAAAGATGCATGATGATGACCTGGGTGAACTGATGGAAGCATTTGGCAATATGGCAGAGACTATTAAGGAACAGGCAGCAGTTGCAGATGCTATTTCAAAAGGTGATTTAACTATTGAAGTAACACCAAGAAGTGATAAAGACCTTCTTGGCAAGGCATTGCAGAGGCTTGTTGAGAATAATAATAAAGCTCTTGGCAGTGTGCAGGAATCTACAATGCAGGTAACAATTGGTGCTGAACAGGTTGCTAATGCCAGCCAGGCACTTGCACAAGGTTCAACTGAACAGGCAAGTGCATTACAGCAGGTAACAGCTTCAATTAATGAAATTGCAGAGAAGACAAAGAAAAATGCTTCTGAGGCAACTACAGCTAATGACCTTGTTAATACAGTTAAAAATATGGCAGAAGATGGAAATGGCCAGATGAAGTCGTTAACTGGCGCAATGAATGATATTAATGATTCTTCTGAAACAATTTCAAAGATTATTAAGACTATTGATGATATTGCATTCCAGACAAATATACTTGCATTAAATGCAGCAGTTGAGGCAGCACGTGCAGGTGTACATGGAAAAGGTTTTGCGGTTGTAGCAGAAGAAGTAAGAAACCTTGCTGCTAAGTGTGGCTCTGCTGCAAGTGAAACAGCAGAAATGATTGAAGACTCTATCCGCAAGGTAGGCAATGGAAGGCAGCTTGCTTCAGAAACAGCAGAGGCACTTGACAGGATTGTAGGCTCTATTGAAGAAGTTGCAGGCATAATTAATAATATTGCAATATCTTCTAATGACCAGGCAACCGCTGTTTCACAGATTGACCAGGCAATAGGCCAGGTTTCTACAGTTGTACAGACAAACTCAGCTACAAGCGAACAGTGTGCATCAGCAAGTGAAGAGCTTTCAAACCAGGCTATGAACCTTAGAAACCAGATGTCACAGTATAAACTTAAAGCAGGGTTAGGCGGAAGTGTTATAAGCAGTATACCTGTTACTCCTAGAAATGAAATACCTGTATCAAATTATTCTACTGACAGTTATACAGACAGCAGCTATAATGAGCAGATTATTTCACTTGATGGTGATATCGGAAAATATTAATATAAAGTTTTAATAAAATACAAATTATAAAACAGGCACATAAGTAAAATTATGTGCCTGTTTTTTGCTATTATCTTTTTTATTATTGTTATTACAGTAATAAATGCCTGGTAAATAACATAGATTATAGCAGAAATCATTTTTAAGGAGGTTTTTATGCCAATACCAAACGAACGTGAACGCCATATGGAGATGTTAAGAGCAGCGCTTCCATATGTACCACCTGAAAACAGACATGCAATGGAGATACTGTTACAGGCAAATTCACTTGTCAACCTTGCAATGCAGCCGCCATCAGCAGAACTGGAAGGGTGTGATATTGAAGGGGCAGAAAGCAGGCCGCCATTTATGCCTGACCCAGAAGCAATGCTTATGAATATAAAACAGTTCTGTAATAAAAAAGAATCAGAGACAATACAGGTTCTCCTAAATTTTATACATGCAGATAAACTATTTAAGAGTTACAGGGACTTTGCACATTCACATCCTGATATGCTGGAAGCATCTGAGATAAATAATAACAGCACAACACCATTAAGTATATTATTCCAGCTTATTAACGGGCTTGGTTCAATAAGCAGCAACCTGAATAAAAACAATACACCAGGCGGGAATTTTATGATGGAATTTCTTATGTCACAGCTTCCGCCAGAGCAGAAATCAGCTTTTGAACAGCTTCAGGGAATAATGGTAAATTCATAGTATAATGCACACTTTAGTGCAGAAAGGAGACCAGATTGGAAGATTGGAGAAATAGCCCTGCATTTCTTGGTATGGATGGAAGAAAGCGGCAGAAGGTAGAAGAATTATTTAATTTACTTAAAGGTAAGAATATAAATGATGCACTTCCTATAGTAACAAACTGGAATATGCAGTTAAAACAGGAGAATATTTCATTTACAAGCCAGGAAAATGAATTGCTTTCACAACTGTTCCTGGCGGAACTTTCACCTGCCCAGATGAAGCAGTTTGAATTCTTAAAATCCTTTATGAAGAAATAAAGCAGTAAATATAATTTACCCATAAGCCCTTCCACTACATTTTAGCCTTATCGGGCAGCAAAGCGGATTGCGGATATATGCCTGGCTATGTCATATACCATATGCGGTGGACAGGGCTTGTATACATTGCCTGTAGATAAATTGCCCGTTTTATGATATATTATAACACAGTAATATTATTTGGCGGCATGGGGGAATTTTATGGACAATAAATATGAAACTGTTTATAAGCAGTTTGAAAAGAACTTTAAGGAAGAGGCAGAAGCATTTATTACAAAGGAAGATATAAAAAGCACACTACATATGGAGCATGTGCGTTTTAGTAATGCAGAAAAATATAATATACCAATAAATAAATTTGCTGGCAGCAGCCTTGCACGTTATACTAAAGATATGCTCAGGCAGCGCCAGCCTTTATTTTTTATATATTATATTCTTAGCCAGGTTACAAGCTTTTTCTACTGCCTGCTTATCTGGGGCACTATTAAATGTGTATTTTTGTATCTGGCAGGAATTAATAAAGAAGCATTTAGTGAAAAAATGCCTATGTCCATGCCCGTTATATTCTTTGCAGTAGTAATTATATGCAATGCATTTATGCAGTTCTATACAAGAAAGGTTCTTTATTCATGTAAAGGAAATATTAAAAAACGGATATCCATATTAAATATTGCCTGTTATTTTATATCAGCAGTTATAGTGGTATTATCAGTTTTATTTTTATATATTAATAAAGAAAATTACTTGTCTGTGAATTTATCTTTATTCCAGATATTTATAATTTCGGCCGCCATGCTTTCGGCAGCAGGTATCCATAATGTTATATATAGTAGTAATTCCGTTTCATTTGTTGCAATATGTGGTACTATAATGCTACATAAAGTTCCAGAAACGGACAAGGCTGTTACAGATTATATGGAATTTTCACTTAAAACATTTCTTATAAGGCATAATGTTTCCAGCAGCAGTTATAGACAGGACATCCAGTTACAGGAAGAATATAAGAAATGGTTACGTTCCCATGTAGTTACAATAAGGGCGTATGGGGCAATAGCATTTTTTATCGCATTTATGCTTGTAATAATATGCCTGCGCCAGCTTGTTATAACAGGAGTATCCGCTGGCATGGCAATATTTAGCATTACAGCATTAGCAGTAGCTGTAATATTTTTTCTTACGATATTGTCATGCAACCAGATATTAAAGGCTTGCAGGAATATAGTGTAATTATTTTCTTCTGACAACTGCTGCTGCAAGGTTTAGTATATCTTCGGCGGGTTCTTTTAAATCTGGAATACATATTACAGGTATTCCTGCTGTTACTGCTGCCTTAACTCCATTTTCTGAGTCTTCAAGCACAAGTGCTTTATGAGGCGCTGTTTTTAGCTTTTCACATGCCATTAAGAATATGTCTGGTTCAGGTTTTGAATATTTAACCATTTCACCGCCTGTAATTTTACTAAAATACTCATCTAATCCAGCATGTTCTAAGTATTTTGCAACAATTGCAGAATTAGTGGAGGAAGCTATTGTACATGGGATATTTTTGTCTTTAAGCATTACCAGGAGTTCCTTGATTTGTGGTTTTATAGTAAGCCCGGTAGTCTCTGCAACCATACAGACACGTTCCTGGGCAATATGCCCACATTCCTTAAATGGATAATCTTCCCCATAATATGAGTACATTATATTTTCCAGTTTGCTTCCAGTTGTTCCAAGGGTCTGTTTATATATATCCTGTGTAAGTATATATCCCCTTTCTTTCATTACTACCGCAAGCTGTTCCATAAAGACCCTTTCTGTATCAAATACAAGCCCGTCCATATCAAAAATTACAGCTTTAAAGTTTTTCTGTGCTTTTACAGCTTCCAGTAAATCAAAATATTCTTTTAACATAATAGCCTCCCATGCCGCCTAAAGGCGGCATAAATAATGATGAAAAGTTATTCAAGCTTCATTGCCCTGTACTCTTTAGGGGTGCATCCTATTGTCTGCAAAAAAACCCTGTTAAAATAGCTTATGTTATTAAAGCCCGAAAGGTTGGCAATCTCGCCTATTTTTTTATCAGTATCACGCAGCAGCCTGCATCCTTGTAGTATTCTGTACCTCATAAGGTATTGTACAGGTGAAAGTTTCATTGTATGTTTAAAAACCCTGCAAAACTGCCCTTCACTCATTGGAAGAAGTCCTGCAAGTTCTGATAATGTAATATCATATGAATAGTTTTCTTTAATATAGGTTATAACAGGGGCAAGACGTTCTGAATTTATTAAGTCAAGCCGTTCTCCTTTGCCTGCCTTTGAAGAATTTTTATCCATTAAGTCCCATATCCCGAATATACGGCTCTTTATCATTAATTCATATGGCAAGGTTTCTTCTCCAGGGCATGAACCAGTTTCGAGAAGCCATGAAAGTACATTATCCTGCCAGCCGCCGCCACCATGTTTTATATATTCAGGAAATATTTTTTTGCCATGCAGGACAGGGATAATATATTTTTTGGCAAAACTGCTGTGTATATCTTCATGCAGAAACTGGTACGAAAAGTCTACGGCAATAAATGCACATGCTTTACATTCTGCTGATTTTGCAGAATGTAGGAAGTTAGAGTTAATAAATACCCCATCACCAGTGTGAAGGTTATATTCCCTGTCTTCTATATTAAATATTATATTGCCCTTTGTCACCACAAGAAATTCAAATTCCTGGTGCCAGTGCAGGTAAAAAATTGCATCTGTCCCTTCAGGGTATTCCATCTGGTGAAGCCCTATAGGAAGTTCTGCTGTACCATGCCGCTGTTTTTCTTCGTATAACTTTTTACTGCCCAAAACTATCCTCCAGTTTTAAAGTATTTAAAATTCGATATAAAAAGCACAAATACAAAAAGTATCTGTGCTTTTTATATTACAATATCCAGGGATAAGTTACAAGTGTGCATAATTTAATTCTGCATCATAATTTGTTCTTTGTCTATCATTGAATACCTTACAAGCATATTATTATCCAGGTTTTCATGGTAAAGGTTTATGCCGCTAATCTGGTGGTTATAGTAAGTCGTGTAATAATAAATCCCTTTATCTGCATTACAACAGGAAGTATAAATAGTATATTCATATTCTCCACATTCTGTTTCACAGCATCCACGCTGCTGGCTGACAGAACCAAGAATATGGAAAAACTGTCCTATGCTTTCAGCTTCAGAACCATTACAGACAGAATTCATCTTTGTAAATGCCGCCCTTACAAAACGTGATGGAGAGGACAAATCACCTGGAAGCCCGATTGCTCCCATTCCACGGCAGTATGGGTGGAGGTCAAGCTTTGATGAAAAGTTATTTAATGGAGGTTTTACTGATAAAGACATAAAATTATTCAGATATACCATCTGTTCACTAAAAGGCGGGTTATTAGTAAGTATTCCGACAGGATTATCATAATACTTTATGCCATTTTCTCCAGGTTCTGCTGTTATTGAACTGTTTTTATCTGCAATTAGCCAGTGGAGCTGTGCAGCAGGAAGGTTTTCTTTAAATTGTGTTTTAGTAATGTTTGTTTTTACAAGCAGTTTTTTAACTTCTTCAACTGTAGAGCACTGCCCAAGCACCCAGGGAATAAATTCAAATTGTGCTACATTATACATATCCTTTATTGCTTCCCTGTATACCGCATTATCAGGGAAATTCAGTCCGGCAATACAAAGCCCTTTTTCATTAACTCCGTCATAATACAGTGGGTAATTGTCCAGGACATAAGCAATACCAATTATTGCATAATGTGACCTCATAGTCCCTGCATTTTGGAAATTAAAAGTGTAGTTACGTGGTGTAATTGTTACTTCATCAACATATGAAAATTCATAATCTAATGTACGTCCAAAATAGAAGTCATCTGTTATATAGGTTGCTGCTGTACACATAAATATACCTCCTGGAATATTAAATCTGTTTATGCTGTTTATTAAACATTAACATGTATTTTTATCACATGCAAGGGGGTTATAAACAGAAAATATAACTATAAAATAATAAAAAAAATTTACTTATTAATTATAATATGTTAATATATAACCATAATATAACTAATACCAGGTATCCCACACATTATTTATGTATTATGCCTAAGAACGCCACCAGACATTCCTTGCACAATGTATAAAATATGTGTGTGCAGGTTTTTTGTATACATTAACCTGTCACCTGTTTCATGATACAAAGTTATATGGAATGTTAATATCTGGTAAATATCTTATGTTATAGAAAGGATTCCTGGTCTTATAGCTGGGCAGCATGGCTGCTTGTGTACCAGCCTTACAGTGTTTGGCAGCATATTTTTAATTCCGCCACCTGATAAGGCAAAACTATAAAAAGGGGGAAATATGAATGGATTTGGAGATTTTAAAAAATGAAGAGAAGAGAATGAATTTAATTATGTTTTTATTTGTTGCAGTTATACCAATAACTGCATTTGGCTATGTAATGCTTTTTAATAATGGCGCAGCCAGGGATGTTATTGTATTGTCTATGACTGTCTGTAGTCTTTTAGTTAAAGCTTTTGAAAAAATCCTTGGAAAATATGCTAAATATTTTTATGTTTCTATTCTTCCGCTTATGGGAGTTGTAACGATTATTCTGGGTTCTCCTGCTGCATTTGGAGCAATGGCGGAAGCATACTTCCTTGTTTTATTTTTATGTGTTCCTTATTATGATTTATCAGTTATAAAGGTATGTACAATAGTTACTGTAGTACCAAATATTGTTGCATTATTTATATTCCGTGAACAATATCTTGCTATGTATACTATGTCTATATGGTTCTTTGTATGGATAGTATATGTGCTTGCAGTAGTAGTAGCTGTCTTTATTGTTACAAGGGCGCGTTCACTTTTCCATATGGTTGAAACAAAAGAGCACGAAGTAGAAAACCTTCTTGACAGTGTGCGTTTTGCGTTTGATGATTTACAACAGTCATCTGAAAAGATTTATGAATCATTACATAATTTTGAAGAAAGTTCTACAGATATTGCTGCTTCAACGGCTGAGATATCCAGCAGTGCAGATTTGCAGATTGAACAGGTTGAGGGAAGCATTGAGATATTTAATGACTTAAATAATAAAATTGAAACATCAGAAACACGTGTTGCAGAAACTGTAAGAAATATGAAGCAGCTTAAAGCAGAGAATGACAAAGGAATAGTTGCCATTGAAGAACTTTCTAAGAAGTTTAGTGAAAATATAGAGTCTACTAAAATGGCTTCAGAAGGTGTTACTTCACTTGCGCAGAAATCAACTTCTATTGGTGGTATTATTGAAAGTATAAGCCAGATTGCACAGCAGACAAACCTTCTTGCCTTAAACGCTGCAATTGAAGCCGCAAGGGCTGGTGAAGCTGGAAAAGGGTTTGCAGTAGTAGCTGGTGAGATTAATTCGCTGTCAAGTGAATCTGCTACAGCAACACAGAAGATTGATGCTATTTTAAAAGATATTATAAATACGGTACAGGATACTAATAAGGTAATTGATGATAATAATATTATTGTTAAAGACTCTAAAGAAAAACTAGATGATACAATTAAAATTTTCCAGAAAATGCTGGACTCATCAGAAGATGTTATCAATGTTATAAGGCTTTTGAGAACTGAACTTGCAGATATAATTGAACTAAAAGAAAAATTACTGTATGCTATGAAAGAAGTTGAAGGTGTTTCACAGAAATCAGTTGAAAACACCTCTGAAATAAGCGCTGCAACTGAAGAGCAGGCAACAGGAATTGAAAGCATTTTAGGTGTTATGAAAAATATTAAAACAGGAATTGATAAGCTTTCGGATGCATTAAATTCAAGTGAACATAAAAGTGTGTCATAAAGATTAGAAAAGAGTATAAGGCTGATAAAAGCAGGATATATAGATTATAAATCTTTTATATCCTGTTTTTTGCTGTAAAAAATGAAAAAACTATTGACAAAATTGTGTCACTGTATTATTGTATTAAATAGATAATACAATAATACATGAAAGGAGGTATTTGCTTGGACTGGAAGTTTAATAATGACTCTCCTATTTACCAGCAGATTATGGAACAGATTAAAGCAATGATTGCAACGGGTGTCCTTAAAGCTGGTGATAAACTTCCATCTGTAAGGGAACTTGCAGTTGAAGCGGAAGTAAATCCTAATACTATGCAGAAAGCCCTTTCAGAACTTGAAAGAGAAGGGCTGCTCTGTTCAAAAAGGACATCTGGCAGATTTGTATCTGATAACCCGTCTAATGCTGATAATTTACAGGAGGAAATGATGATGGAATGTATTAGGGTATTTATTGAAAATATGAAAAAACTTGGATATTCAATGGAAGAATGTATTGTACTTATTGAAAAGCACTGGAAGAATAACAGTTTGTAAGTATAGAAGCAGAAAGGAAAGTGGATTAAAATGGAAAATATCTTAGAATGTCGTAATTTAACAAAAAAATATGGCAGTAAAGTTGCGGTAGACAATTTATCTGTATCGGTTGGGAGCGGTAAGATTACAGGGCTGCTTGGGCCTAATGGAAGTGGAAAGACAACACTTATTAAAGTAATAGCTGGTATTCTTAATGCAGATGAAGGCGAAGTATTTGCAGGGGGCAGTAAAGTTGGAATTGAAAGTAAAAAAGTAGTTTCATATCTTCCTGAGCGGCCATATTTTGCACCTGGAATGAAAGTAAGTGAAACTATAAAGTTTTTTAGTGACTTTTATAATGATTTTTCAAGAGATGCAGCAGAAGAAATGTTAAAAAGCCTTGATATAAATCCAGATGCCAGAATAAGGACTTTATCAAAGGGTAACAGGGAAAAGGTGCAGCTTGTCCTTGTTATGAGCAGGAAGGCAAAGCTTTACCTGCTGGATGAACCAATGGGAGGTGTTGACCCTGCTGCAAGGGATTATATTTTAAAAACAATACTTAAGAATTATAATGAAGAAGCAGGTATAATTATATCAACACATCTTATAAGTGATGTGGAAAAAGTGCTTGATGATGTTATATTTATAAAAAACGGGCATATGGTACTTCACGAAAGTGTAGATGATATAAGAGGCAATAAGGGAAAATCTGTTGATTCTTTATTCAGGGAGGTGTTTGCATGTTAGGAAAATTAATTAAATATGACTTAAAATCGTGCGCCCGTATAATTACTTCTGTATATGTATTTATAGTGTTATGTGCACTTTCTGCAAGAATTATGTTAATTATATATGATGTATCAGATGGTACATTTAAAAGTATAAGCAGAATTTTATTTGCAACATTAAGTTTTATACTTATATTATCCATTATAACAGCATGTGTTATTACATTAGTAATGGTAGTATTAAGATACAGGAATAATCTTTTGCGTGATGAAGGTTATCTGATGCATACCCTTCCCGTATCACCAGTAAAGCTTTACTACAGCAAAATAGTTACAGCAATGCTGTTATTTATTACAGATATAGTTGTAATAATATTTTCAATAATACTTTCAGGCCTGCCAAAAAGTTCTGGCATTGGATGGGCTGAAGTAAAAAGTGCCATGACAACATTCAATTATGGTGCATTAAAATATGGGCTCAATGGTAATTTTTATATAGGATGTGTAATAATATTGTTACTAGTTGCACTTTATTCGTCTATAGCGCAGCTTTTTGCAAGCCTTAATATAGGATACAGCCTGCCTTTTGGAAGAGGTGCAAGTAAGGATTTAATGTCAATTATTGCTTATATAGCAACATATATTATTACCCAGATAATTATTGTAGTATTATTTATTATAACAACATTGCTAGCAGACTTTAACTTTGCAGATGAAGCAGCAGTAATGAGATATACCTCTGTCCTGCTATGTTTTATAATAGTAATAATGGCAGTTTTTGGTACAATATACAATATTGTTTCAATAAAACTTATGCAGAAAAAATTAAATTTAGAGTAAGTTTTATTAATTTAATAATATCATATAAAAAGAGGTAAATAAAAGATAATTTACAGT
Organism: uncultured Lachnospiraceae bacterium; assembly: GCA_910579085.1. Lineage (GTDB taxonomy): Bacteria > Bacillota > Clostridia > Lachnospirales > Lachnospiraceae > Butyribacter. The sequence continues at coordinate 13,717 of CAJTRU010000082.1, forward strand.
TATCTTTTATTTGCGGAGGGACGCAGGGTTTCTGGTGTTCCACTAAATTATTCCATTACAGGGCACGCTTGCGCTACGTCAGCCCACGCAGCAGTGCATAGTATCCCTAAAT
>CAJTRU010000083.1:0-5843 GCA_910579085.1 uncultured Lachnospiraceae bacterium
AGTTTCTTTTTTATATTCAGGGATACTATGCACTGCTGCGTGGGCTGACGTAGCGCAAGCGTGCCCTGTCATGGAATAATTTAGTGGAACACCAGGAACCCTGCGTCCGCCGTCATACACAAACACCAACAAAAAATAACTGGAAATTATCTTAACATTATTTTTTGGAGAAATTTGTCTAAATATGCTGTATTTTAAAGACAGGATTTTAAAACATAAAATATTTATAAAACATATGTACTATTGCGCTTTATTCCTTGAAATATCAAGGCTTTTATGATAGCATATTAAAAATGCAGGAATAAACAGGAAAATATTTGTGTTGTAATTAAAGAAAGGGGATATATTTATTAATGATTGATTCTACTTATATTTTAATTATAATTGGTGCAGTTCTTTGTATGGCAGCATCTGCTAATGTAAACGGGACTTACAGGCGTTATATGGGGGTTTATAATTCACGCGGGCTTAGGGCAGAAGATGTTGCCCAGATGATTTTAAGTAATGCAGGGATATTTGATGTAAGGATTGAACGCATATCAGGAAACCTTACAGACCATTATTCACCACGTGAAAAGGTGCTGCGTCTGTCAGACTCTGTATATGGTTCGCTGTCGGTAGCTGCAATAGGGGTAGCAGCGCATGAGTGTGGCCATGCTATCCAGCACCAGAAAGGATATGTTCCAATTACTATACGTAATGCAATAGTACCTCTTGTAAATATTGGTTCAAATGCAGCTTGGCCTGTAATCTTGCTTGGTGCAATGATAAATAACGGAATTCTTGTAAATGTTGGAATAATTCTTTTCAGTTTTGCAGTGGTTTTCCAGATTGTGACACTGCCAGTTGAGTTTAATGCATCAGGCAGGGCTTTGAATATACTAAAAGAGCAGAATATACTACAGGGCAAGGAATTGTCAGGTGCAAGAAAAGTCCTTGGTGCAGCAGCAATGACATATGTAGCTTCAATGGTTGCAATACTTTTGCAGTTATTAAGGCTTATAATGATATTTGGGAGAAGGGACAGGGATTAAGATAGTCCAGGTGCAGTTTTACAGTTAGTTTATATGGAGGTGTATATGGGGAGAAAAAGCAAAAATATTATTGCAATATTATTATGCCTTATTATGCCAGTTGCTTTTGCAGGCTGTTTAAAGAATAATACTACTGGTAAAGACAAAGATGCAGTTCCTTCTGGTACAGGTGTTTCTTCTGGAAGCGGGGATATCTCATCAGAAAACACAGTGCCTGGCGGGACAGAAGATGAAACAGAAAATAATAACGGAAGTATACAGAATACAGAGCCAGCAAAGGCAGGAATAAATGTTACACGCATTAACGGGCTGGGTGAAGATTTTATATTTGGTGCAGATATATCAAGTATTAAGTCTGAATATGAAAGTGGCGTGAAGTATTATGATTTTGAAGGAAACAGCCTGCTATATTCACCTGGTGATGGTGAAAAAGGTTTTTTTATGTTTCTAAAGGAATGTGGAATTAACTGGGTGCGTATACGTGTATGGAATGACCCATATGATGAAAATGGTAATAGTTATGGCGGCGGAAATAATGATTTGGAAACAGCAATTGATACCGGGAAGCTTGCAACTGATGCTGGATTGAGGGTTCTTATAGATTTCCATTATTCAGATTTCTGGGCTGACCCAGGTAAGTTCCAGCCACCAAAGGAATGGCAGGATATGGATATAGACAGCAAGGCGCAGGCTTTGGAAGTATATACGGTGAAAAGCCTTACAAAGCTTGTAGATAGTGGCGTGGATGTTGGCATGGTACAGATTGGCAATGAAACTGTAAACGGGCTGTCAGGTGAAACAGACTGGGAAAATATCTGCCAGTTAATGAATGAAGGCAGCCGGGCAGTAAGGTATGTTGCAGACACAATGGAAAAAGAAATACTTGTTGCGCTGCATTTTACAGATATTTCCGAAAGCAGGTACAGGAGTATTGCCAGTACATTGCAGGACAGGCAGGTGGACTATGATGTTTTTGCGACTTCATATTATCCATTCTGGCATGGTACAGCAGAGAACATGGCAGCTACAATGAAGATAATTGCAGAAGAATATGGCAAAAAAGTTATGGTTGCAGAAACCTCTTATGTCTATACATTAGAAGATGGTGACGGGCATGGCCAGAGTGTTGGGAAGGACAGTGGCCTTCCACTGGATTATGATGTTTCTGTACAGGGACAGGCAGATGCAGTTGCCAATGTAATACAGGCAATGGCGGATATAGGTGAAGAAGGTCTTGGCGTATTCTACTGGGAACCAGCATGGATTCCGGTACAGTTATATAAAAAAGATTTGAAAAACCATAAAAGGATATTAAGGGAAAACAAAAAAATATGGGAGGAAAAGGGTTCTGGATGGGCATCAAAGGCAGCAGGCTCTTATGATGCAGATGATGCCGGAAAATGGTATGGTGGCTCATCATGGGATAACCAGGCATTATTTGATTTTAAGGGGCATCCATTAGAATCATTTCTTGTATTCAGGTATGTTTTTACAGGGGCAGTAAAAAAATAGCATCTAAGTGTAGTTTTTTTTGTAATATTTTATGGGTTGCAATATTGTCTATAAAGGTGTTAATATTTATTTCAGTGCTATTTGGAATTTGGGCACAGGCTTGTAAAATAAAGAAAGGCATAGGTGGTGTAATGACCAATTATTTAAAAAGGAAAAAACTTGCAGCTAAGTTATTTATAATATCATGTTTGTTTGTAGCTTTAATTGTATCTGGAAACAGTGCCAGGGCAGCAGCGGAATATAGTGCTTCGCTTGAAACAGACCGTTCAAACGGGGTTTGTACATATACTGTAAATGGAATTGATACTAGTGTTGTAAAAGAAATGACACTTAAAGTTACGTATACTGATAATGCTGCTAATAATGGAAGCAGTACTCCGGATAATAATGAAAATACAGATAGTAATAATGGAAATGAAGATAATACAGACAGCACAGATAATAAAACTGATAATCCAGATAATGCTAGTGATGCAGATAATAATCCAGAAAATAATGGAAGTAATACAGATAATAATAATCCTGATGGCAACGCTGGAAGTGCTGCCGCAGGTAATAAAGGAGACAGTGCCACAGATGGAAATATAACAGGTGGCAGTACAGATAATACAGTTATTACTGCACTGGAACAGAAAATTACACTTGATGAAACAAACTGTACAGGAGGGACTTATACAGGTACATTCTCACTGGACAGCCTTGAGAAGTATTTATTTAAAGAATATGATGTATCATTTATAATGGGTACAGCAGCAGAAGGTGAAGAGCCGCAGGTTATAAATGCTGGAAAATGTGATTTTACTATACATACGGATGCATATAAGCTTGAGGTTACAGGCAACAAATATGATATAAACAGGACATTTGGTTTTAAGCCTGACATATCACAAGAAGCAGGTGTACCAGGTACAGGCAATAAAATAAGGCTTATAATCTGGAAAAATAAGGATAAGATTTCAAAAGCAGTACCATGCGGGGTTGAAAGAGAGCTTACCAATGTTTCTAAAACATGGGAAACAGATTTATCCACAATATGCAGCTCATATGGAAAATATAGTGCAGCAATAGTACTTGAAAACCGTAATGTAGAAAAGAACAGTGTAATACTTGCATCAGCAGAATTCCAGGTTGCTATTGTGTATTCTAATGTAGGGACAAAGAAATCAGCAGCACTTGAAAAGAAAAAATCTTTCAGGGTATTTGTTGGTTCACTTAACAGTGCACTTGGCATAGGTAAAGTAAAGTTTAATATTTATGATAAAAATAATAACCTCGTATGCAGTAAAACAGGTACACGGAAGCCAGAAACATCATATTATTATGCAGATATAACATTAAAATCTGTAAACTATAACCTCCAGGTCTATACAGTTAAAGCATCAATAACAGACAATGCTGGCAATAAAAGAAACCTGACTAAAACTGGCAAAGCAGATATGAGGATAGTAAAAGGTACTATTGATGTAGAGAAGAAGTCAAATGCCACATGTAAATTTGTATTATCAGGTGCTTATATTCCTGGAAATATTAAGAATGTAAAATTTAATGTATATTCTGTAAATGGCGGTAAGAAGAAGTTTTATAAAAAGTTTTTTGGCGTAAATACTTCCAGCAAGGACGTTTTTATTGCAGACATGTCTTATTCAGAAAAAGGCAAATATACAGTTTATGCTTATGCAACTACACAGTGGGGAAAGAGCATACTGCTTAATAAAAAGACATTTAAAATTAAAAAATCAGAATTAGGCAAAAATGGATGGGTTTATGAAACATATGCAGGCAGGGAATACAAATTTTATTATAAGGATAATAAAATTGTAACAGACCTTACGGATATCCTTGGTTTAAATAAAACAAACAATAATATGTATTTAGAAATAAACAGGGCGGCAGGCTGTGTAACTGCATATGCATATGACAGTGAAAAAAAAGCTTACATAATACCAATAAAATCCTTTACTGTATCTGTAGGCAGGGATGTAAGCAGTACAGGCACAGCCGCTTCACTTAATAAAGAGTCTTCATTTACACCACTTGGTACATATTCAGTATCAAGCAATGGCACATCTGTTAAATATACTTTAAAGCCCATGTATGAACCTGATGGAAGCATAGTTTATGCAAGATGGGCCACCCACATTGTAGGAAATGTATATTTCCATGCTATCGCAGTAGGAAGCCAGTCACATTATGCATTAAGCCCTTCAACATATAACAGGCTTGGTTCACCAGCATCCGCTGGATGTATACGTATGACTGTTGCTGATGCAAAATGGATATATGATTATGCTTCAACTGGCACAAAAGTAAATATTGTACAGGGAAGTTCTTCAAAGCCAGGGCCTCTTGGCAAGCCTGCAACAATAACAGTTGACTACACAATAAACTATGACCCTACAGACCCTGAAGTTCCTGTTTCAAGAAAAAAAGCAGACTATCAAGCAGGGCATATAAGCGGGTATATGACAAAAAATGGCACGAAAGTGGGTTATTAATTAAATATAACAATAACAATCCCCCTGTTTCTTTAAAGAGAACCAGGGGGATTTTAAAATCCAGCCATAAATTCTTCTCCATACTGCATTACTATTAATAGTGACGGCTTGATTATTATTAGGTAAAAAATCATTCATTGTGGGGCAGAGCTGTTTCTATGGCTTCCTCCTTCTTATATGTTTAATATACCATACATGGCTTAAAAGTGTAAGGTAGAAAATTTTTAACAAATATTATAGTTGTTAAAAATAAAAAGCTAAACTTGTTGTATGAAATTTAGCATACCAATATTATTAATTAAATTAGAAATATAGTTTATTATATATATTTGGGAATTATTGTAAATATATAAAAATATAGCCAATCTATGAAAATACATGTAAAAAATTTAGTAATTTTAGGGTTTTAAGCTATATTTTTAATATGTTAAACTTAATAGAAATGTATAATTAATGTAAATAATTATTTATAGGTGGTGGTAGCTGGAGAAAAATTGTAACTGGTGAGATTGGTTTTATGTTTAGAGAGGAGAATTAACATTGAAAAATTTTAAGAAGATAACAGGGATAATATTATCAATATGCCTTGTAATAACACAGTTTTATGTTGGAGAGGCTAAACAGGCAAAAGCGGCTGAGGGAACAAGAACGGATATAACATCAAGTAAACTTTCATTTGATTATGAAAAGACAGGAGAAACAGATGCAACATATTTAAAAGTATGTGATGCAAATGTGGATGGTCTCAATGGTGATGGCAGCTATGAAGCAGATATTGCAGAGGGAGCATGGACAACATGGG
>CAJTRU010000083.1:5851-13804 GCA_910579085.1 uncultured Lachnospiraceae bacterium
GGAAATAATGTTGTAATATCACTGTATGTAGAAAATACAGAAGAAACCCCAGGTGGTGACACTGATAAGCCAGGTGGTGACACAGAAGAACCAGGAGATGGTGATACAGAAGAACCAGACGGAGATGGCACTAATAAACCAGGGGACGGTGATACAAACCCAGGGAAAACAAAAGTAACATCCAGCAAACTTATATTTACATATGAAAAAACAGGAGAAACAGAAGCAACATATTTAAAGGTATGTGATGCAAGTGTAAATGATTTTAAAGGTAATGGCACATATGAGGCAGATATCGCAAAATCTTCATGGAATACATGGGATGAAACAGGGTATTATAATTTAGGATTTGTTGCAAGCGATACAGCATATACTTTAAAAAATATTACATTAATTGTAAATGGTAAATATGAATTTGTATTAAGTGAAACAATAAGTTCTGAAGAGAAGGATAATGTATACAAAGTTGACTTCCCAAATATATGGGGTGAATATAAAGAAGGAGATATACTTTATACATCAAAAGATGGAAAGGCAACCCTTGTGTCTGGAGGAAATAACGTTGTAATATCTTTATATCTAGAAGATGATACACAAGAACCAGGCGGAAGCGATACAGATAAACCAGAAATGGCAAAAACAGAAGTAACATCTACTAAATTATTATTTTCATACGAAAAAACAGGAGAAACAGAAGCAACATATTTAAAAGTGTGTGAAACAGAAGTAAGTGGTTTTAAAGGCAATGGTACTTATGAAGTGGATATTGCAGAGTCAGCATGGACTACATGGGATAAGACAGGGTATTATAATTTAGGATTTGTTGAAAGTGATGCAGCATATACTTTGAAAAATATTGTATTGGTTGCAAATGGTAAATATGAGTTTATATTAAATGAAGTAATGCTTTCTGAGGAAAAAGATGGAAAATATAAAGTTGACTTCCCAAATATGTGGAGCGGGCACAAAGAAGGGGATGTACTTTATACATCAAAGGATGGAAAAGCAGCACTTATATCAGGTGGTAATACAGCAGTAATATCTTTATGTGTAGATAAATCACTTTTACCATCACCAAAACCTATACTGCCTCCTTATGTGGTATATCCATCAGAACCAACAGCAGCGCCAACAACAGAGGCTACATCAAATCCAACTACTGTACCAACTACAGAGCCAGCAGTTCCAACAGTGAAACCAACTACACTTCCAACAACAGAACCAGTGGCTGTACCAACTACTGTACCAACAGCAGCACCAGAAACAACTCCTCCAGATAACCAGGAAGAACCAGCATTACCATCAAGTAAACCAGAAACAGGTAATGATGTACAGAAAGGTGATAAAGTTACTGTTTCTGGACAGAAATATGAAGTAACAAATACATCCAAAAATACAGTAGCATATGTTGCTCCAAAAAATAGCAAGAAAACAGCAATTTCAGTTCCAGCTACAGTTAAAGTTACAGTAAATGGGGAAAAAGTAACATATAAAGTTACAAGTATTAAGGATAAAGCCTTTAAAGGCAATAAGAAGATTAAAACGGTTACATTAAGTAAAAATATAACTTCTATTGGAAAAGATGCTTTTAAAAATTGTAGCAAATTAAAAACAATGGTAATTAAATCTACCAAAATTACCAAGGTTGGAAAAAATGCTTTAAAAGGTACAGCTAAGAATTTAGTTATTAAAGTTCCTGCTAAAAAAGTTTCTGCTTATAAGAAGCTTTTTAAGAACAAGGGTAATAAAACAGTAATTGTTAAGAAAGCATAAAAATAGTAATTTTTTATGTAAGTTGTAAAATTTATAAAATTAAAATATGTAATAATTTAATAATCCATAAGCTTGTTCTCTTCTGGTTATATTTTATACTGCCAGTTAATTGCAAAATAGAACTATGCTTATGGATTATTTGCTGTTAATTTAATTAAATTTGTATATATACAAAGTAAAACCAAGTAAAGTATAATAGTTTTGTGAAATTTTTGAAATTTTGTCAAGAAAAATACTTGACAACACTACGAAGGTATACTATAATGCTTTTTGTGCTTGGGCATGTTTGAAAGGAGGTTATTATGGCATTCGACAGCCTTACTGAAAAATTACAAAATGTTTTTAAGAACCTTCGCAGCAAAGGGCGTCTTACAGAAGATGATGTAAAGACAGCTTTAAAAGAAGTTAAGATGGCATTGCTTGAGGCGGATGTAAACTTTAAAGTAGTTAAGAATTTTGTTAAAACCGTACAGGAAAGGGCAGTAGGCCAGGATGTACTGAACAGCCTTACTCCTGGGCAGATGGTAGTCAAGCTTGTTAATGAAGAGCTTGTAAACCTTATGGGCAGTGAAACAACAGAACTTAAACTTAAGTCTTCCAGTGAGATTTCAGTTATACTGATGTGCGGGCTGCAAGGTGCGGGAAAGACTACTACTACAGCAAAGATTGCAGGAAAGCTTAAATCAAAAGGGCGTAAGCCGCTGCTTGTGGCATGTGATATTTACCGCCCGGCAGCAATAGAGCAGTTACAGGTTAATGGAAACAAACAGGGTGTTGAAGTGTTTTCTATGGGAACAAGCCATAAACCAGCGGACATAGCCAGGGCAGCAATAGAACACGCATCAAAAAACAGCTACAATGTTGTAATCCTGGATACAGCAGGACGGCTTCATATTGATGAAGATATGATGGCAGAGCTTATGGAGATAAAGGAGAAAGTTTCCATAGACCAGTCTGTACTTGTTGTAGATGCAATGACAGGACAGGATGCAGTTAATGTTGCAACAACATTTAATGATAAAATTGGGATTGATGGCGTTATACTTACAAAGCTTGATGGTGATACCAGAGGTGGTGCTGCTCTTTCAATAAAGGCAGTTACAGGCCGCCCTATATTATATGTGGGCATGGGGGAGAAACTTTCAGACCTTGAACAGTTTTACCCAGACCGTATGGCGTCACGTATTCTTGGAATGGGGGATGTGCTTACTCTTATTGAGAAGGCAGAGGCAGAACTTGACCAGGAAAAGGCAAAAGAAATGGAACGCAAGTTCCGCAAAGCGGAATTTGATTTTAATGATTTCCTTGACCAGATGGGGCAGTTAAAGAAAATGGGAGGTATACAAAGTATTTTAAGTATGCTTCCAGGAATGGGCATTCCAGATGGTATTGAGATAGATGACAGCATGTTTAAAGGGATAGAAGCAATAATATATTCCATGACATTAGAGGAAAGGGGCAACCCTGCAATAATAAACCCTTCAAGGAAGAGGCGTATTGCAAAAGGTGCAGGGGTAGATATATCTGAAGTAAATAAGCTTATGAAACAGTATGAGCAGTCTAAAAAAATGATGAAACAGATGTCTGGCATGATGTCAGGCAAAGGCAAGAAAAAGGGCAAGTTTGGACTGCCAAAACTGCCATTTGGTTTTTAGTGCATATCATTATGTTGTAAGCCATGTAGCAGGAGGATACAAATGCATCCTGGCAGTACATGTATAATAACAGCATTTAGATATATATAATATTTTTAAGGAGGTGAAAACAGAAATGGTTAAAATCAGGTTAAGAAGAATGGGCAAGAAGAAATCGCCTTTTTATAGAATAATAGTAGCTGATGCAAGGTCTCCAAGAGACGGAAGGTTTATTGAGGAAATCGGCACTTATGACCCAAACCAGAATCCAAGCGTATTTAAGTTTAATGAAGAAAGCGCAAAGAAATGGCTTGCTAATGGTGCAAAGCCAACTGAAACAGTAGGCAAGCTTTTAAAACAGGCTGGTATTATGTAAGCCGTCTGGCGCTGTTTATTGTCCTGTAAGTCAGGATAAAGCAGGAAAAGGGGGAGGTTCCAGGTAAATGAAAGAATTAATAGAAGTTCTTGCACAGTCACTTGTTGACCACCCTGAGGAGGTCACTGTAACGGAGACTGAGAAAGATAATGAAATTATTTTTGAACTTAAAGTAGCCCAGGATGATATGGGAAAAGTTATTGGAAAGCAGGGGCGCATAGCTAAGGCAATACGTTCAGTAGTTAAGGCTGCTGCATCCAGGACTGATAAAAAAGTAACTGTTGAAATAGGACAGTAGCCAGGGAGTGTCCTGGTAAAACGCCTGTGCCATATGGTATAGGCGCTTTTTGCTTTTGGAGAAAGGCGGTATAAAGATATGACAGATTTATTCAGGGTTGGCGTTATTGCGAATACGCATGGAATACGTGGGGAGGTAAAGGTATTTCCAACAACAGGTGAGCCAGAGAGGTATAATTACCTGAAGGAAGTAATACTTGATACTGGAAAAGAAAAAAAGACCTTGGAAGTAGCTTCTGCCAGGTTTTTTAAGAACCTTGTAATTGTTAAATTCAAAGGTATTGATAATATAAATGATGTGGAACAGTACAAAGGCTGTGAATTATTTGTAACAAGGGAAAATGCAATCCCGCTTGAAGAAGGTGAGTGTTATATTGCTGATATGTATGGGATGCAGGTTGTTACTGATGAAGGTGAGGACTTTGGAATATTAAAGGATGTAATGGAAACAGGGGCAAACCTTGTATTTGTGGTAACACATAATGGCAAAGAAGTCCTTTTGCCAGATATTCCTGACTGTGTAAAAAAAGTTGATATTGAAAAGAAACTGGTTACAGTGCATATAATGAAAGGATTGTTAGATTAAAATGAATTTCCATGTTATGACATTGTTTCCTGGAATGATAGATAATGCAATGGGAGAGAGTATAACAGGCAGGGCAATAAAAGCGGGGCTTATAAGTGTCAATGCTGTAGATATAAGGGACTTTGCTATAAATAAACACAGCAGGGCAGATGATTACCCATATGGAGGCGGTGCAGGCATGGTTATGCAGGCAGAGCCTGTTTATTTATGTTACAGGCATATTTGCAGCCAGATAACTAAAAAGCCGTATTTAGAGGATGAAGAAGGTATTATTAAGAAAGAGCCTGGAATACGTGTTATATATCTTACACCACAAGGGAAAGTTTTTAACCAGAAACTTGTAGAAGAATATGCGGAAGAAAATGATATAATATTTTTATGTGGCCATTATGAAGGAATAGATGAACGGGTAACTGAGGAGATAGTTACTGACTATGTTTCAATTGGGGATTATGTACTTACAGGCGGTGAACTTCCTGCACTTGTAATGATGGATGCAATATCAAGGCTTGTGCCAGGTGTATTAAACAATTGTATTTCAGCCAGTACAGAGTCATTTTCAGATAACCTGCTGGAATACCCGCAGTATACAAGGCCTGCTGTATGGCGTGGCAAGGAAGTGCCGCCAGTCCTTTTGTCTGGCAACCATAAAAAACTTGCAGAATGGTACAGGGAACAGTCAGTAATAAGGACTGCACTGATGAGGCCTGATTTGCTGGAGGGTGCAGAACTTACCCAGGCAGAAAGGGAGATTGCAGATGGGATTGCCAGGAAAAGTGAAATATAGCTGCGTCTGTTTTTTAATTTGTATTTTATTAACAGGATGCAGTACATTTTTACAGCCAGACCAGAAAAAGGAGCTTATTAAAACAGGTTTTGCATTTAACACCACTTATACAATAACCTTATATGAAGGCGGTAGTGAAGATTTGCTAGAAGAATGTGCTGCCAGATGCCAGGAATTTGAAAAGGTTTTCAGCAGGACGTTAAAAGGCAGCGAACTTTATAATATAAATGAAATAGAAAAAGCTTATTTAAAAGTTTCAGATAAACTTGGCATAGATAACACTTTAAATACAAAAAACAGCAAAAAAGGCAATAATGGTAATATTTTTACAGGCGGAGAGAACAGGGAAGCAGCAGAGGAAGAGATAAAAGCCCTGGCAGACCCAGGCAATAAAGCAGTTTTCCACTTAAATAATGATGGAAGCATTGAATTTACTGTATCAGATATTTTATATGAAATACTGGAAAAGGGGCTGTATTATTCAGAAATATCAGAAGGGGTTTTTGATATTACAATAGAACCTGAAAGTTCTTTATGGGATTTTATATCAGATAACAGGAAAGTGCCAGAAGATAAAAAAATAAAAGAAGCAGTAAAACTTACAGGTTATAAAAATGCATCCCTTAAAGATAAAAAGCTGGTATTAAAAATACCTGGAATGGGTATAGAACTTGGTGCTATTGCAAAAGGTTTTATTGCAGACAAATTAAAAGAGCACCTTAAGGAAAATGGTGTTACAAGTGGTACTGTAAACCTTGGCGGCAATGTGCTATGTATTGGAAAAAAGACAGATGGCAGCCCGTTCCGTATAGGGATACAGCATCCTTTTGAAAACAGGAATGAAGTTATCACAGCCGTAAAAGCGGAGGATATTTCAGTAGTTTCTTCTGGTGTTTATGAAAGGTATTTTATGCAGGATGGTAAAATGTACCACCATATTTTAGACCCGTCAACAGGGTATCCGTATAATAACGGGCTTGTGGCAATTACAGTTATTTCTGGGAAATCTGTTGATGGTGATGCGCTTTCTACCACATGTTTTGCAATGGGGCTTGAAAAAGGAATGGAATTTGCCAATTCACTTGACAGTGTATATGCATTATTTATTACAGAGGATGGGAAACTGCATTATTCAGAAGGATTTAAGGAAATGGAGACAGGAAATTGAGAGAAAACTATATCAGAAAACATCTTATATTCCATGGACGTGTACAGGGCGTAGGATTCAGGTACCATGCAAATTATGCTGCCCAGGCATTAGGGGCTTCAGGCTGGGTCAGAAACCTTTATGATGGTACTGTGGAATGTGAAATACAGGGCACTCCTGGTATGCTGGATGATTTTACCAGTATGTTGCAAAATGGAAGGTATATTGAGATTGATTTTATAGAGCAGAAGGAAATTGCATTAAAGGAGGAAACATGCTTCAGAATAAGGTATTAGAATATAATCTTTACCTTGCAGGGCTTGTATTTGCGGCTGTTTCTGTTTTGGGGATTGTACTTGTCTTATTTACCCCGTTTGAATTCTCATATATAGTGCCAGAATGTGCCTTTAAGTCTGTTACAGGGCTTTACTGTCCAGGATGTGGCGGTTCAAGGGCGGTTGCTGCATTTGTGCAGGGACACTGGATAAAATCATTTATGTACCATCCATTTGTACCATACTGTGGCGTGCTTTATATAATATTTATGTCAAGAGGTACAGCAGCATTTTTTTCAAAGGGTAAATATAATTATATGAAGTTCAGGAATGGTTATATATATTTTGGAATTGTAATAATTCTTGTGCAATTTGTGGCAAAAGATATATTACTCATAATTTATGGAAAAGATGTGTTACAATATATTGCTGTGATGTGAGAAGTAACTATATTTTACAAAAATTATATAAAACAACACCGTAATATTTGCATTATTTCTAAATAAATGGTAAAATAAAGATTAGTAAATTATAAATATAAAACAGGAGGATGGTTATGGAAGATAATGGAAATTTTGAAAAAGGACCAGATGATGGTTTTACACAAGCAAATACCTACCAGAATACACAACAGAACCTTGCGCAGATGCACAGCCAGTCAACTGAAAGTGCTTCAGGTTTTGCGATAGCAGGTATGATATGCGGCATTTTATCAATAATATGCTGCTGTGCATGGTATATTTCGGGTATTCTTGGAATACTCGGGCTTGTATTTTCTATTATGGTAATTGTAAGGAACCTGCCAGGAAAGGGCCTTGCAATAGCTGGTGTTATATGTGCTGCAATTGGCCTTATACTGGCAATTGGTTTATTAGTTTTTGCTTTATCGCTAGACAGAGGCCTGTCATCAGTAAGCCCTTCCGAATGGCGTTCATTAATTGACAGCATTGAGAGTATGCAGTAACATAATCTATAAAAGCAGGATACATCAGATTTACAGCGCCACATTTGTGGCGCTGTTTATTATATGACTTTAGTCTGTTGACTGCGAAGCGAGTTTCTCAACAGAGAAATGAGC
>CAJTRU010000084.1 GCA_910579085.1 uncultured Lachnospiraceae bacterium
AACTATAAGTTTCTTTATAAAAAATTTCTGCTTTACTGGAAGTTTTAACGGCAGCAGGAAACAACCAGGCAGAAGTAAGTTTACAATATAGAAAATATAGTTTTTCTTTTTGTGTGCTTAATAAATAAAAGACAAAAAAGGAATATTACTTAAAAATAAATAAAGACAATACAGGTGGGATTATTAAAGGTAATAGTGGATTAAAAGAATTATGTTTAAAGTATAAATTTCAAATAAAGATTTATATAATCTGGCAGAGGGATATAAAAATCTTATAATGGAAATACAAATTATGGGAAAATGGAAAAGTAATAAATAAAGACAAAAGTTTTTATAAATAGTATGGGTATGAGGGTGATTTGGCAATTCCTATACTAAGAAAAAGAATAAAAAATTAGTAAAAACTATGTGTGTACATATGTGATAAGCCAGAATGGTAAAAAACAGTCTGGCCATTAAACACAATATTTATATTTATTATGGGAGATATCTGGAAAACAGAAAGAAAGGTGGAAATATGGTACAAAGAAAATTAAAGAGAAAAAAATTAGCCAGAATACTATTAATAACTCTTATCTGTATAGGAATGATTATTCCAGCAGATACCAGTTATTCATCAGAAACGATGGAAAACCTGGAAATACAAATTAATGAAGCTAAAAATGAATTAAAAGAGGCAGAAGAAGAACAGAAAGCAGCAGTAGAAAGATACGGCACAGGCTCATTAGGGTTTATTGACTGGATGCTTTCTAAGGAAGGTCTTGAAGAGTGGCAGAAGAGCGATTTGAATTCTGCAAGAAATATTATTACTAAGGCATGTGAAGAGAATTTTTCAAGGTGGGGAATACATAATACTGGCCTGCCAGAGAGCAGGAACAATATGGTTACATGCCTTGGAGACCTTTCAGATGCAATAGCCCTGTCTAATTTAAGATGGTCATTTTCCATATTGAAGGATATAAATGATATAAGGGCATCTGATGAAAACTATACTGGGGTAATGAAGAGAAGTGAAGCAAAGACAAACTTTGCTTTTATGGCAATTGCCCAGACAGGTGCAGACAGGGCAGCGGTGCTTAAAAGACATACAATATTACAATCTGACTGTGAAAACCTTACTAGTTTCTCGTCATATCCTGCATATATGTGGAGAGCTGAAATTGAAACTTTTAATAAATATAAAAAAGAACTTGGCATGGATTCTATAACAAGCGAAGAGGATGTAGAGAAAATTGACAATCTTGCTTTTTCAAATAATGAAGAAGTAGGACATTATACTAATCTTTTCTGGGCAGATAACCAGGTTATGGGTGTAGGACACTGTAATTATGGCAATGCATACTGTTATAATGCAAGTAAAATAACTGGTAATAAAGATGAATACTATACAATAGATGAATTTGAAGCATTATTCGATGAGTATTATCTCACTGTAGGCCCTGATGTATTGCAGGAAAAAGTTAATTCTATAAAAGAAAAAATAGACGGGCTTATGAATTTATACTACCAGAGCTGTCCTGGACACATATTTGAAACTTCAGACATTGCCGAAGCATGTAAGCATGGAGCAGGGACATTATATATTTGTACAAAATGTGGTTACCAAAATCCAGTATATACATCAGATGCCCTTGGGCATGATTTTCTGGATGGAATTTGTACAAGATGTAACGTGACTGGGCCAAAGACGCTTAAATCTGTTGACTGGATGTCTGGCTCATCATGGAACCAGACTTCAGCTTTTAACCAGACTTATGAAGAAGGCCAGGATGTTATTATATCTATTAATTATTCAACAGCATCTGCTAGTATGCTTGAAGATGAGTTTACTATTGATATTGCAGACCCAGAGGTTATGTCTTATGAACCTGCAAATAACCGTTCAGGAACAATGCATATGAATACCACAGGGAAAACGTCAGTAACAATATACCCAACGGAGAACCCGTCCCTTACATTAACTTATAATATAGTAGTAGAAGAATCAAGAAACCATAAGTATGTTATAAACCAGACGGCTAGTACAGGTTCAGGTAAAACAACTAAAGTATGTACAGAATGTGGAAAGGTTGCAGATATGACAATTCCTGCTGCCATAACAGGTGTCCGCTGGCTTAAAAATGGTTACGGGCCAGGTACATATGAGCCAGGCACATATAAAACAGGGGAATATGCAGAACTTGCTATAGAATATAGTCCAGCAGATGCTGACAACCACCAGTTTGTAATTGAAATTTCAGATACCTCAATTGCTACACTGTCAAGGGCAACAGCTTTTGATGGTACTCTGAATATGGCTGGACGTGGGGATTTGACAGTAACAATATATGCAAAGTACGACCCAGGTGTTAAACGGGAATATAAGTTTAAAGTTGTTGGTGAAAATGAAGATGCGACAGAAACACCATTACCAGATTCAGGCAAGACACCAGCCCCTAGTCCGTCAAAAACACCAGAACCAACAAAGACACCAGCACCAAGCCCGTCAAAAACGCCAGAACCAACAAAGACACCAGCCCCTAGTCCGTCAAAAACGCCAGCACCAAGCCCGTCAAGGACACCAGTTCCAACAAAAACGCCAGTTCCAGCAGCGTCAAAAACACCAGTTCCAGGCACGTCAAAGACACCAGAACCAGTCCAGACACCAGGAACTGGAATAACAGAACCACAGTCTATAGGACAAGCTGTTGTGGTACTTTCCAGCCTGGATTACACTTATGATGGTAAGGCAAAGACACCAGATGTAGTATCAGTCAGTATTGGAGATAATACTTTAAAGGAAGGTACAGATTATACTATAGATTATGCAGATAATACAAATATAGGAACAGCAGCGGTAATAATTACAGGAACAGGCAATTATATAGGAAATATTACAAAGAATTTCACTATAAGTGCCAGGAAAGGAACAGTTTTTACCTATGGTTCTTGCATGTATAAAATTACAAGCCAGACAGAGGCTGCATTTATAGGATTAAATGGATATAATGCCAAATCTGTTGTAATTCCTAAGAATGTAAAAATTGGTGGAAAAATATTTAAAATAACCTCAATCGGAGAAAAGGCATTTTTCAAGACAAAAGTATATAAAGTCACAATTGGGGCTAATGTAAAAAAAATTGGGGCAAAAGCATTTAATGGATGTAATAAACTTGAAATGGTAGTTATCAAGTCTATAAAAATAAAAAGCATTGGTAAAAATGTGTTTAAAGGAATAAAAAATAAAGTAACAGTTAAAGTGCCTGGCAGTAAGGTTAAGGCGTATAAAAAAATTATTAAATCTAAAGGTGCAGGCAAAAATATTAAGGTTAAAAAATAGTTATCATAGAAGATTATACAGAAACAGGCAAGTAAAATCTATTTAAACATGTGATGTGTTACATCCTGTAATAATCTATATTTTATATTATAATATAGAAAACATTATAAAACATTAAAAGATAATCTTGGTACAAATAGAAAATAAAATAAGTAAGGAGAATAATTATATGAAAAGCAGTATAAAAAAGATAACAGGGTTAGTGCTTGCATTTACACTTGTCCTGTCAGAAAATCCTTTGACAGGGGTGCAGGCAGCACAGACAAAGCTGGGCCAGTATGACAAATTATTTGGCTTTTCAGACGGAATAGCACGTGTAGAAAAAGGGGAAACTGTTGTAGAAGGCATAACAGAGGGTTTTATTGACAAAGATGGAAATGAAATTGTAAAACCACAATATGATAATGCCCATGATTTTTCAGAAGGGCTTGCAGCAGTGGCAAAGGATTTAAAATGGGGATTTATTGATAAAAATGGAAATGAAGCCATAGCATTACAATATGATGCTGTTGGAAACTTTTCTGATGGCCTTGCAATGATACGGAAAAAGGAAAAGGAGGGACTTATTGATAAAAATGGGGATATAGTGCTAGAGCCAAAATATTATATTATTGAACAATTTTCAGACGGGCTTGCTTCAGTATGCATAGGCATGGGCAAGGAATGGGGATTTATTGATAAAGCTGGAAATGAAGTAATAAAACCAGAATTTAACTATGTAGAGAGCTTTTCAGACGGGCTTGCAATGTATATGGATAAAAATGGAAAATGCGGCTATATAAACAAAGAAGGAAAGATAGTAATTAGCCCAAAATATGATTATGCTGCTGGTTTTTCAGAAGGATTGGCACTGGCCAGCAAGAATGGTAAATACAGGTTTATTGATAAAAATGGCAAAGAAGTAATAAAACTGAAATATGATTCTGCTTCTAACTTTTCAGACGGTCTTGCAATGATAGGTAAGAATGGCAAATATGGTTATATTAACAAAAAAGGAAAAGTAATAGTAAAGCCAAAGTATGTATATGCAGGTAATTTCTCCGAAGGGCTTGCATGGGTAGCAGATAAAAACTGGAAATATGGCTATATTAATAAAAAAGGCAAGACAGCTTTAAAATTAAATTATGATGGAGCTGATGACTTCTCAGAAGGATGGGCGGCTGTATCCAAAAATGGCAAACGCTATTTTATTGATAAAAAAGGAAAAATTGTATTACAATAATCTTAATTAGCAACATGCATCTATTTATTTAGATACAAAAACAGTCTGGCAATCTGGTGCTTTATGTCCGTTATATGGATATAATCCAGACAACAAGATTTGCCTGCAATGTAAGGCTGTCCTTAGGGGCAGCCTTTATTAGTCTTGTTAAAAACTTTAAATTATAATATATGCTGCCTGGTTTTTTAATCTGGAAGCCATGAAAAGTCTTAAGCAGGGCATTAATCTTGTCTTTAAAGGAAATTCTGGTAAAATAAAATCCCCCAGCTGTATTTATATAAAATAAGTTGAAAATACCAGGATAGTGGCAGGTTTTATGGACAGTCCTGATGCGTTTTTGATACTTTTAAGTTGTATAATTCCAGATACAATATAAATATAGATACAGAATTAAAAAGAATTAATATATATGCTAAAAATTTGTAACATTTATATGTTAATATATACAATATACGTTTGGTTTTTATAATAAAATCGGAATTAGCTGCATATATGTAATTAGTTCCGGGAAAGGCAAGATTTATAATGAGGAAGTTGTATAAAGTATTAGCTGTTATGGGGGTTACAGGTACAATTGCCATTGCAGCTATGGGCGGGATGTATAGTGTTAATTATTATACCGAGCAGAAGGAAGCAAGGGCAGCCGCGGCTGAAATTAAACGGCGTGAAGGCATAGTTGATAACTGCAATGAAGTTTCTTATGGCAATAAGACGCTTGGAAATGTTGATTTGTCAGGAATGACAATAGAAGAGATTACTGCTATACTTAAAGCAGAAAGCAAAGTATACAAGGACAGGAAAGTAAAAATAACTGTTGATGGCAAAAAGTATAAATTTTCAATGAAAGAACTTGGAGAGGATATTTTCTATAAAGCTTCTGATGGTGCAAAATTCCAGACAGGTGATGAAGAAAAGATAGCAGAAATTATTGTAAACATGGATAAAGACAGGGATATGCAGGAACAGTATGATATTATTACTGGCAAGACAGACCCTTCAGAATATTCTGTAAAAGTGAAATGCCAGTATAATAAAAAGAAACTGGATAAGTTTATTAAAAAACTGGATAAAAACCATGTAAAAACGGTAGTTGATGCACGTATTACCCAGAATGGTGTGATTACAAAACCAGAAGAGGGAAGGTCACTTAAACTGGATAAAATAAAAGATAATCTTAAGGAATACCTCCAGGCAGATACAAAGGAAAACTATAAAGCAGAATATAAGACAAAAGCCATAAAACCTGAATGGAACAAAGATGACCTTAAAAAGGTTAATACAGTTATAAGTGAATTTTCTACAAGTTTTATAAGCACTTCCAGCAGGGGGCATAATATACAGGTTGGTGCTTCGCGTATTAATGGCACGTTCCTTCTGCCAGGAGAGCAGGTTTCATTTGACAAAGTTATACATGATGGCTCAGACGGGCAAAGTTTCCAAGCAGCAGGTTCTTACCTTAATGGCAAAGTTGTGCAGACAGAAGGCGGCGGGATATGCCAGGTTTCTACTACAGCTTATAATGCTTTGCTGCTTGCTGGCATAATTCCAGTTAGAAGGCTTCCGCACAGCATGACAGTACACTATGTACCGATTGGGCTTGATGCAGCAATTTCAGAAGGCGTAAAAGACCTTGTAGTTGAAAATACATATGATGTACCAATTATTATAAAGGCATTTACAGAGGGAAATACACTTACATTCCAGATTGTATCATATAAAGGAGTGCTAGGGGATTATACATACAAGCCACGTTCAGTGCCTCTTTCAAGCCTTAAAGCAGAGGCATACCTTGACATATATAAAAATGGTAAACTTAAAGAGTCTAAATTCCTGCATACTGATACATACAGGGAAGGAAGCTGATAATATAGTGTGTAATATAACAGAAATCCCAAGGAAACTATAATTTCCCTGGGATTATTTTATCTGTCATAAAACACCCAATGTTGTTTTTTCCAGAAATTCCAATTTATTATTAGGTTTCTATTATTACAGGGATGTATTTTTTGTTAAATATTTCTGGCTAAAAACTGCTGGAATTGTAATATAAAACTGGTTATGGTATAATTAATTTATTGAAATAATATTATTAATTTGTAGTATACAGTATATTGGATTTTTATAATAGAAGGAACTTATAAAGTGATAATGGAGGTTTTATATTGAATGTCAGCAGGAAGATATAATAGAATTATATTTTATGACAAAGGCAGATAAATTAAAGGCTGGATAAATATAAGCCAGAACAAAGAAAAAGAACTCCCATTCTGTCCAATGTCCTGCTTAATCTGTGCAGGTTCTTCTTATGTACCTGAAAGTGCTGGTAAAATAGACAATTATTTTATTATTATTGGGATGTCACTACATAGTAGAAAAACTGGTTTTAGGTAAAAATAATTTAGGGACTGGAACAGATTGAATTTGAAATAAATACATGGTATTCTTTTATAAGACAGGGAGGATATTGGTTATGGGTGATGTATATGACGGGGTGTTCCGGACAATTTTAAATGATTGCCGGCAACTGGTCATTCCAGTTATCAATGAAATTTTTCATGAGGATTATACTGGTAATGAAAAAGTAGAGTTTAGCCCCAATGAACATTTTTTAGACCAGCAGGATGTAGCAGATGTTAAGAGGATAACGGACACTAATTTTAAAATTCTTGGAAAAGTTGTTAAGAAATACCATCTGGAATGTGAAAGCGGATATCCAGATGGAAAGCTTACAATACGTTTATTTGAATATGATGCCCAGATAGCACTTGATGAGGGGAAAATCACAAAGGAAACACTGACTGTGACATTTCCAAATACAGCGGTACTGCATTTGAGGGTACGCAAAAAGACACCAGACAAAATGCATTATGTGATTGTTACGCCAGGTGGGACAGTAAGGTATGATGTGCCAGTTATGAAGGTGCAGACATATTCATTGGATGATATTTTTAATAAACACCTGCTTATGCTCCTGCCATTTTATATATTTTCTTATGAGAACAGCTTTCCTGAATATAATAGTAATGTGCAGAAGCTGGCAGAACTGGAGGCAGAATATAAAGAAATACTGGAAAGGCTTAGTGCACTGGAAAACCAGGGTAAAATTGGGACATTTGACAGGCGTACCATTATAGAGCTTTCCAGGGATGTAATAAAGGAAACCGCACAGAGATATGAGAATGTGCAGAAAGGTGTAGGTGGTATTATGGGCGGAGCATTGATAGAAACAGAAGCCAGAAAGCTAAAGGATGAAGGGAGGCAGGAAGGGAGACGTGAAGGCAGACAGGAAGGAAGGCAGGAAGGTATGGTTTATGCGTATTATGAAATGAATATGAATACTAATGAGATTGCCAGCAAAGTAAATCTTACAGAAACAGAGGTGCTTGAGATTATTAAGAAAATGGGTAAATTCTAAAATAATGCAGAATAAAAAAAGAAACCTCATCTAATAAATGTGGTTTCTTTTTAAAGTTTTTACTTGCCTGCAATAAGTATTTACGGATTGAGAAGTTTACTTATTGTATTTGCTTATAAGTTCTTCTATCTGCTCAATGTCCTGCTTTACCTGTTCAGGGTCTTCTTCTGTGTCTAAAAGTGCTGATAAAATAGAAACTTTAGAAACTTTCTTGCTTAATGACTGGTATTCAGAAGTCATTTTAAACAGTAAAAATTCTTCCTGTGTAACCATTGACTTATAACTACGTGTAAGAACAGTACCACTGTAAACTATATCAGCGACTTCAATCAGGTTGTTTTTAAGTAATTTCCTAAGTACTGCCTGTACAGTGTTCATCGTAAGTTCAGGTTTTGCTTTAACGATTAAAGCAGCGGTTTTTGGTTCGTCGCTATCCCATAAGATATTCATAACGTCCATGTCACGCTTTGTCAGATTGATATTAATCATCTGCTTATGTTTTTGTTTCATGATTTATTTCTCCTTTAACTTTAGTTAATAATTTTAATTAAGCAAATCCAGAAGTAACTTCTTAAATATTAGCTAGGTAGTAATTAAACATATTATATATTGTAATTACAAAAAAGTCAAATGAATTTCACAATAAAATTAAAACTTATATTTTGTTAAGAAGTATATTTATATAATGCAGTTAATACAGGTTGTCTATTTTACTTTTTATAACGGATGCTGCTTCTGGCTCTTTTGTGCAATCCAGCCTGTAAACTGGTATTTTCTGGATTATGTTTTCTGCAAAATCCAGGTTTTTTTGAAGAAGTGTAACATCCCATGAAGGTGAAACCATTCTCTGCATAATTGAAAGTGCCTGGTCATAATCTGTAAGTTTTACAACATTATTTACAGCCGCCTTCTTTAAAAATATAATTCCGCCAAGCGGGTAACTTGCTGTTGTAAATATTCCGGATGTGCCGCACCAGGGCAACCCGTATGTTACAGGAAGATTGTCTTTAATGCTTATTATATTTAAGTCCCCGTTAAGTACAGGTGTATTATATATTTTATTCCAGAGGGCTGTATGGGTGGATTTGCCAGTACCAGAGCATCCAGAAAAAAGCCATGCCTTTCCTTTATATAGTATGGAAGCTGAGTGGATAACAAACATTCCATGCAGTTGTGCTGCTATAAGAAATGCAAAACGGAGCGCATGGAATATATGGCATGTGTGTTCTTTGGTAATTGAAGGAAAACAGTAAATATCCGTGGCAGAGCCATCTTTTGATACTTTCATTTCGTATATTCCATATTCTTCTGGAAATGTAAATATATATGAATTGCCAGATAAACCTTCTGTACCAGTATCTATTATAGAAACAGTCCCATTTCTTATAAGTATATTTCCGTTAGTATGCCATCTTGGCCTTCCCTTATAGAAATGGATATATTGCTGGTACTGCATATCCCCGGCAGGACAGGAAAAATCTTTAAAATATTTTTCAAAAACCATATCTGGGCCGTCATATGCAATTTTAATATTACCTATTTGGAAATATTTTGCATGGGAAGATGGGGCAGCACTGGATGACGGCAGGTTTTCAAGAATTCCATATGATGCAAGCAGGTTTTCATATTCTGTAATATCAGCAAGTATATCCTGCATGTTCTCTGTGCCAGCATCATATTTATTACAAAGAGCACTGGCAATCTGTTCTTTGTCCATTCCTTTGCATATTAAATCCCATATAAGGGCAGCAGTGGGGTTAAGCTTTAACTCTGGCATATGGTCTGCAATATTCTGTCCATATGGGAGCAGGCATGGAATGCCATAAATATTTGTTTTAATAAACCCGTCTTTTGGCTTCATAATATAAAACTCCTTTTAGTAAGTTTTTATAACTGGAAACTGCTTATATAATGAATTTACCATGTCCAGCCAGCTAAAACAACTTATATCTTGGATTTATATTAATTATTTTTGTTATTTTTTTGTCAAAAGGTGTAGACTAAAACGCAATTTTGTGAGAAAATATTACCAGGACTGTGGCACTATGCCACAGATAATAAGCATTATTGAAAGGAGCATGAACATGATTTATTCACAGGAAGTAGAAAACATGTGCCCAGTTGCCCAGGGTGTTGCACATGGCTGCGCACCTATCCCAGAGGAAGCAAAATGGGTAAAAGCAAAAGAAGTAAAGGATATCTCCGGTTTTACACATGGTGTAGGCTGGTGTGCACCACAGCAGGGTGCCTGCAAGCTTACCCTTAACGTAAAGGAAGGCATTATCCAGGAAGCACTGGTTGAAACTATCGGATGTTCAGGTATGACACATTCTGCCGCTATGGCAGCAGAAATCCTTCCAGGACGTACAGTAATGGAGGCTTTAAACACTGACCTTGTATGTGATGCTATTAATACAGCTATGAGGGAATTATTCTTACAGATTGTATATGGACGTTCACAGTCAGCATTTTCAGAGGATGGCCTTGCTATAGGTGCAGGCCTGGAAGACCTTGGCAAAGGGCTGCGTTCCCAGGTTGGAACAATGTATGGTACATTAAAGAAAGGCCCTCGTTACCTTGAGATGGCTGAGGGTTATGTTACAGCAATTGCTCTTGACGCAGATGACTTAATTATTGGTTACAAGTTCGTTAGCCTTGGAAAGATGACAGACTTCATCAAGAAGGGTGATGACCCTAACACAGCATGGGAGAAGGCAAGTGGCCAGTATGGCCGTGTTGACGATGCTGTTAAGCTCATTGACCCTAGAACAGATAAGGAAATCGAAAAATAATATAAAGGAGGCAACGGATAATGGCATTATTTGAATCATATGAAAGAAGAATTGATAAGATTAACAGCGTATTAAACAGCTATGGTATTGCTTCTATTGAAGAAGCAGAAAAGATTACAAAAGATGCTGGGCTTAACGTTTATGACCAGGTTAAGGGAATCCAGCCAATCTGTTTTGAGAATGCATGCTGGGCTTATATTGTAGGCGCTGCTATTGCAATTAAGAAGAACTGCCGCAGGGCTGCTGATGCAGCAGCAGCTATAGGCGAAGGATTACAGTCATTCTGTATCCCAGGCTCAGTTGCAGACACACGTAAAGTAGGGCTTGGTCATGGTAACTTAGGAAAGATGCTTCTTGAAGAAGAAACAGACTGTTTCTGTTTCCTGGCAGGACATGAATCATTTGCAGCGGCAGAAGGTGCTATCGGTATTGCAGAGAAGGCTAATAAAGTACGTAAAAAACCTCTCCGCGTTATACTTAATGGTCTTGGAAAAGATGCTGCACAGATAATTTCACGTATTAATGGATTTACATTTGTTGAAACAGAATATGACCCATATACTAATACAGTAAAGGAAGTTTTCCGCAAGTCTTATTCTGAAGGACTCCGTTCTAAAGTAAACTGCTATGGTGCTAATGATGTATGTGAAGGTGTTGCAATTATGCATAAGGAAGGCGTAGATGTGTCTATTACAGGTAACTCTACTAACCCTACACGTTTCCAGCATCCAGTTGCAGGTACATATAAGAAAGAATGTATTGAACAGGGCAAGAAATATTTCTCAGTAGCATCAGGTGGTGGTACAGGACGTACACTCCATCCAGATAATATGGCTGCTGGCCCAGCTTCATACGGAATGACAGATACACTTGGACGTATGCACAGTGATGCACAGTTTGCAGGTTCATCTTCAGTACCTGCCCATGTTGAGATGATGGGCCTTATCGGTGCTGGAAATAACCCAATGGTAGGAATGACAGTTGCAGTTGCAGTTTCTGTCCAGGAAGCAGCGGACGCTGGCAAGTTCTAAAAATACATTGGCATTAAAAAATCTTTAAAAGCTTTAAAGCACTGTAATCATAAGGGATTGCAGTGCTTTTTTATAATATATGCAGTAATATATAAATCTGGTGTGGGAAGCCGTAAAAAGTGGAAAGAACTGGCTGGCAGGTAACGGGTAGGTAACGGGGCACAGGTAACAAAAATTTGAAGGGAAAATGCCGTAGCCATAAGGGCTTATAATATTTTTAATATTATTATTAACAAGCGTGTCTGGAATGGTATTTATAGGTTTTGGAATAAAATATATCTGATAGAAAGTGCAAAAGATGTATGCAATAAACGGTTCAATAAGTTTAATTATATTATTATAAAAACCAGTATAAAACTATAATAGTTCTATTATAATATACTAAGATAGTTTTATACTGGCAATACTTTGGATAATTACATTAACCTGTCATTTATCCATGATATCTTATTTATTAAACTATATTTATTAAATTATATTGCCAGTGGTTAAAACCTAATATAATATGTTTAAATTTATCTTTATTAACCTTTTATTTTTGTTTTACTTATTATACATGGTAATTGTAAACTGGCTGGTAATATTAGTCCAATTGCTATACATATTGCAAATTTTTCTTTTCCTGTTACCAAAAATAATATGAAAACAACCATAAAAAACATTACAATAAACCATGTAGTTCTTTTGTAAGTTATTTTTTCATTATTTGACAACCTACGGTTTTCAGAATCAACCGGGCTGCATATACATAAACTTACCGCTGCCACTGCTGTCAAAATTTTTAATGCCATATTGCAGGTAACATAAGATGCAGCACTAATACATAAAAACAGCAAAGCACATGAGCCAGCAAAACATGTACCTGCCTTGCTGGCATGAAACCCTCCGCTGAATTTCCTAAGTACCATAAATGGAATGATAATTACTATCCCTTCACATAACTTACCCATTATGCCACTTATCAATATAACAAGAAATAATGGTGAAACAGTTATAATAAAACTATATATTGCATATTCATATAATTCCTTGTCTTCAGGTTTGATAGCATTATGTTTAATAAGCCATGTGCTTACATTTCCTATAAATCCAGAAATCATTTTTTCTTCTTAAAACGTTCCAGTTCCTTAGGTGCTTTAGGCTGGTAAATAACACAGCAGGATGCTGAATTAGCCTCTGTCTTTAACACTGAATCTAATACACTTACTACAGTTTTTGCAATTTTGTTTGATGAAGTCCTATTGTATTTCATTATAATTCCTCCTTTATGACAAGGTTAACCACTGGCTGTTACACAAATATGTTAACATAAAATAACATATAATTCGACATACAAAACACAAAACAACATTTTTATGGCTTAATTGGTTAATAACCTATATAATTATGATTATTATATATGTATTAAAGAAAAATAATGTATAACCTATATTATTTAGTCTATAATTAATTTATATATTCTGTCATAAATAATCTTTCAGATTATCACAATACAGATATGGGCATTTCTTCTGACTATCCCTTATTGTGTTAAGTATATGTCATTACTTTTTTAATGCCGTTTTATAATTTATTATTAAAAAATATCTGTTTAATCCAGGCTTCTTTTTTCTATATTACCAACAGCATACAGAAACCTGAATATGGCATTGGTTTCTAATATTTTCTGGAACTTTTCCAGCCTGGAATTTCCAATATTTCTTTTCCTTTAAATGTACTTATAAAAATATGGGAAATATATGTCTGATAGTATCAGGCAAAAAACCATCCTTTCTACATCTATTGAATAAAAGGACGTTTTTATGCTGCAAATGGTTAAATACTATAGATTAATATCTTTTTTTATATGCTATACAGAATAAATAC
>CAJTRU010000085.1 GCA_910579085.1 uncultured Lachnospiraceae bacterium
AGTATTTATTTTGTGTTTTGGTGTATGTTTTTTGTAATTCTGATGGATACAGCAGATTTTGGGTGTTCCATCTAATATTATTCCATGACAGGGACACTTCAGCCCCGTTGGCGTTTAAATCCCGTATTTAATGCCACAAAAAATGTCAGTTTTTTGTGGCATTGGGATTTTATGCGCCATTACGTGGGCTGACGTAGCGGAAGCGTGCCCTGGAGTGGAATAATTTAGTGGAATACCAGAGACCCTGCGTCCGTAAACCAGCAAAAGATAACTGGAAATTATCTTATTTTTTGTAAAGGAATTTATGAAACAGCCGCGGCCGTTTCATAGATATTTATAGCTTTTTTCCATCCTGCCTGTTATAATAATTATTATTACTAATAAATTAAAAGACAAAAAGGAGATACATTATGGCAAATCCATACCTTCCATCCTGGGAGTACATTCCTGATGGAGAACCAAGAGTTTTTGGTGACAGGATATATGTTTATGGCTCACATGACAGGCCAGACTCGGAGTCATTCTGTGATTATAAATTAAAGGCCTGGTCTGCACCGTTAGACAACCCATGCCAGTGGGTATGCCACGGTGATATTTTCCATAGCCGCAGGGACAATGACCACAATTCTGATGTGGACTGGACTGATGAATATTTATATGCGCCTGATGTTGTGGAAAAGGATGGCAAATATTACCTGTATGCATACCTTGTCAATTCAAAAGGATGCGTAGCTGTTAGTGATAAACCAGAAGGCCCGTTCAAGTTATTGGCCAGGTATGAATATAATATTCCAGACCACTATGATAACGGGACATTTATTGACCCTGGTGTGCTTGTAGATGATGATGGCAGGGTTTATATTTATTGTGGCTACCTTGGCTCATATATGTGTGAGATTGACCCTTCTAATATGTACAAGGTTATTGATGGCACATATAAAGAAGATATTATTCCAAAAGAAGAACCATACAGCTTTTTTGAAGCATGTTCACCAAGAAAAATAGGAAACACATATTATCTTATATATTCTCCAAACAGGGGAAGCAGGCTTGCATATGCTACAAGCAGTTCACCAGAAGGCCCGTTTGAGTACAGGGGATATATTGTTGATAATGGTACAGATTACCCTGGTGGCAATAACCACGGTTCGGTATGCTGTATTAACGGCCAGTGGTATATATTTTACCACCGCATGACTAATGGTACTATTATGTCAAGAAGAGGATGCGTGGAACGTATAACAATAATGCCAGATGGAACAATCCCGCCAGTTGAAATGACTTCCCTTGGATTTGAGGAGTCATTAAACCCATACAACATAACAAGTGCAGATACAGCATGTGTATTAAAAGGCGGCTGCATAATTACAGAACTTGACACATTTACAAGAATAATTACAAATATTACTTCTGGATGTGTTATGGGATGGAAATATTATGATTTTGGTGAAGATTTTACAAATGGCAGTATGGAAATAGAATTAAAGGTTATCCCAGGAGGCTGCCACGGGCAGGTACATGTATTTATTGACAGTGACACAGACGGGGAGGAAATCTGCACTATTGGATTTGACCGTTCCAGCACTATCTTACATGGGACAACAAAGGCTGTTACAGGCAGACATTCTATATTCTTTATGGCAGAAGCAGGTTATACCGGCTGGGCAAAGGAGTCATTTAATGGCAGGCACCTTTTTGACCTTGTTTCATTTGTATTCAGCAAGTAAATTTTCATATTTTTCTGGCAGCCCAGGGCTTATGCCCTGGTGCTGTCAGGTTTTGCCTGTATTTCTTTTCTTAATATAAAAATTATATTTGCAAGGCTCATTATCATATATATCCTGGTACAGCTTTGTTTCTTCTAGAAGGAAACCCGCATTTTCTGCAACTTTGCACGAAGGAATATTATCCACACGTACTGTTGCAATTAAATATGGTATATCTGGGTAATGTTCCAGAAAATAGCTGCTGTATATGCCTGCTGCCAGTGAAGCATAACCTTTTCCCCTGTATATTCCTCCTGTAAAATATGTTATCCCTGTTTCTTTTTTATCCTCATAATAGGAACATCCAACTGACCCAGCTACCTGGTTATTTGATTTACATACAATGCTATATGCAAGATAACCATTTAAAGGATTATCCTTTTTTGCCAGATATGCTGCTTCATCCGCCCATCCGCCCATCCATGTGCTGCAATCTGCACAGTTACCAAAAATTTCTGTTAGTGAACCATCAGAAGCCATCTTTATAAAGGCTTCTGTATCACCAGGCTGTATATCCCTGATAATTATGCCATCTCTTTCAATATAAATAGTACCATCTCCCCTCATTTTTATTCAATTAATAATAAACTGTATGCTGCCCAGTTACAACCTTATAAATATTTATAAAAAAACAAGGCCCGTCATAATAAAAAATCCCTGGTATCTGTACAATACCAGGAATTCCTTTATATTTTATGTATTTAACTTATCACTGCTTTAAAAACTTGCCAAGCTTCTTGTCTTCAATGCGTATATGGTTTATAAGCACCGCAATATGCCCGTTCAGTTTTACAAGGTCAGTAATTGTAGGGTTGTCAAAAGGAATTTGTGAAGAAATCTCTTTTAACTGTTTTTTATAACTCTCATGAAATGCCTTATGTTTTTCTATATCTGGATATTTGTTGTCACTCTGTAACTTTTCCTCATGTGAAAAGTGCAAATCTACATAACTTAACAGGAAGCTTATAGCAGACTCTATTATATTGCGCCCCTGGCCTTTGCTACAGGCATCAACAATATTGTTTACAGCATTGAACAGTTCTGTATGCTCGCTGTCAATTAGTGGATTTCCTGTTTCCAAATCCTTAGTTAATTCATATCTCATATATATCCTCCCATTTTTCTTAATTATGTATATTTTCTTTAGAACAAAGAAAACATCACTAAAAAATTTGAAAATTTTTATAATATTTTACCAATAAGATTATAATATAACGCCGTAGCATGGTCAAGGAGTTTATATAATTTTATATTTTAAGCATTTTCCAGGTTCCGCTCACGGTTCAGCTTGCACCAGTTAATTAAGCCAGCTATAGCCATTACCAGGTAAATACTTTTCTTTGTAAGGTATACAGGGTCAAAATGTACAATAAACATCGCTACGGCAATAATATCTGTAATAATCCAGAGCATATATTGTTCACTGTACCTGTACATCTCAAGTATTGTTGCAATAACTCCTATAGCAACTGTAAATGCATCAAGCCATGCAACATTGCCGCCTATCCTTACAAGAATGTTGTGGTATATACATGCAGACATCAGCACTATTGCAAGGATAACTAAGTCCTGCCATAATTTAAGCCTTTTTGCCATTGTGATTTCTTTTCTCCCGCCATCCCTGTGCTTTGCCCATAAAACCCATGAAATAATATTTATAGGAAAATACACAAATATTTCCAGGCACATTGTGCCATATATTTTCCAGTATGCAAGATAGATAATATATACAACTGTATTTACAAGCCCAAAACCAAAGTTTGATATGCTTGCCCTTGCACAAAAGAAAATACAGAAAACACCACATACTGCACTTATAAAATTAATAACATCAAGCCATGCAGGATTTCCACTATCTGAAGGGTTTATAAAAGATTTTGCCATTACAGATGCTGCAATAATAATCATTATCCCTGCCATTACCCACTCATAAATGTTTAAACTTTTAAATGATTTCTTTAAATTATCCATAAGCTTCTCTCCTTCCAGTCTTCCATATTCCTGATTGCTGTCCCGCTAATTGGGTAATGTTTTCTTTTTACATCAACAAGTATATATTCTGCTTCCGGGTAAGCCCTGTCAAAATATGCTTTATATGAAGGCTCGCTTCCATATACTGCTCCCATCTGCCCGCATACTGCACGTACAAGAGGTGTTTCCATATCCCAGTTTTCTGTACCATCAGGGTTACGGCATCCTGTAATATCAATAAAATGGAATTCTACATTATTATAGTTTCTTATTGCAGACATAATGTGTTTCTTCCTGTCTTCTGCAC
Source organism: uncultured Lachnospiraceae bacterium (assembly GCA_910579085.1). Taxonomy (GTDB): domain Bacteria; phylum Bacillota; class Clostridia; order Lachnospirales; family Lachnospiraceae; genus Butyribacter. Next base: position 4,045 of record CAJTRU010000085.1, read on the forward strand.
TTAAGTAGCTTTCGCCAGGATTTTGTAACAGTATTTCCATTTCCTGCTCTCCCCCGCCAAAAAGAAGAACATATACTTTTTCACACTGCAAGGCAGCAACGTTAATACAGTAAAAATGTCCCTTGTGGAATGGCATAAACTTCCCGCCAAACATTCCCACTTTATATTTCTTTTTGCTTTGCTTTATTATATTAACCATCCCCTCTCTTAATTTCTGGCATTATAATAACATACCTGTAAATAAAAATGGACGCTTTAAAAGCGACAAACAGGATTCCAGTGTTAAAAAAGAGAGTTTATAATACACTAAATTTTATATTTTAAATTAATACCTATATGGCAGTACATCAGGCCTGGTGCTTCCCAATAATCGCTTCTACCCATTTCAACTATTGTGCCATCATCAAATTCTATAACCCCGTTATAATAAACACTTTCTATATACTGTGATAGCAACATGCCGCCTGATGTATTATAGTCATAATATCCAAGTAAGTTTACCATATCCTTATAAAACGGGTCAGTACTATATTTATCATTATCAGATATATCTTTAAAGATAACAGTTTCTGCTACTATCTGGGCTTTTGTTTCTGGTTTATAATATAATGAATATGGAATTATAAAATCATATATTTTATGGTATTCCTCATCTATATAAACTTCTATTATGCCCTTTTTTAATTTATATACAGCCTTTATAAATGATATCCCCTTTAAATTACTTCTTTCAACAGACGGGTACAACATATATTTTTCGCATGAAACTATTTTTTTAGCACGCAGCCGGATTTTCCTGTACAGCACACCACATTTATATAATGTATTAAACTCTTTTCTGATTATTTTATTAATATATTTATAATCAAAATCCGCATCATTTATTTTTACAGAATTATATTCCGTGCCACTATTAGTAATTCTGCCTATTGCTTTTATTTTTTCTGCAAATGATGTATATGTCACTTCATATGCATCATAACCCGCATTTATATATTCTGTTTTATTAAAAAGCTGCCTGTCTGTATAATTCTTGAAATATTCTGGTGAAATAACTGCCGCCATAAAAAGCAGGCAGATAATAAGAATACCTGCCGCTGTATATATAACCTGTTTTTTTCTGTTCATTTTTCCCTTTCTTATTCTTAAATATTTACTTCTTAAAACTTAATATAACCTGTGTACCTGTACCTTCTTTGCTTTTTATTTCAAACCCTGCATTATGGAGTCCTGCTATTTTAACGCATAACGCAAGCCCTATGCCTGCACCACCTTCTTTTCTTGCACGTGATTTATCTACCATATAAAATGCTTCTGTAATTTTTTCTGTTTCACTCTCTGGTATGCCACAGCCATTATCTTTTACATAAAATTTATATTCTTCCCCATAATCCTTCCCTTCCAGAATAATCCTGCCATTCCCGCTACATGCTTTACGTGCATTATCAATAAGGTTTAAAAATAATGACTGTAGTAAATCCATATCACCTTTTATAACGCATTTTTCAATATCTGTTGTCAAAGTAATTTCTTTTGTTTTTAAAAGGTATTCTGCATTTTTTTGTATTTTTTCTACAAGTTCTTCTGTGTCTACTGATGCCAGCTCTATCTCCTGCCTGCCTGCAAATGAAAGTTCCATCATTTTATAGGCAAGCCGCTCAAGCCGTTTGCCCTCTTTAAAAATATAACTTGCAGATGTTACAATATCCTCTTTTGGCAAATCCATTGAACGCAGCATATCTGAATAACCTATAATAGATGTAAGGGGTGTCTTTAACTCATGTGAAAATGCTTCTGTAAATTCCTCCTGCCTTCTTGCATCATCTTCAAGTTTGTGTATATTATCTTCAAGCTGCCATGCCATACTGTTAAAATCATTGACAAGCGCTGTTACTTCGTCATTGCCTGATGGTTTAACACGCCTCTGGTAATTGCCACTTGCAAAATCCCTTGCAGCAGCAGAAAGTTTTCTTACAGGCCTTGTAAAGCCAATAGAAAATAACAATGACAATACTGCTGAAAATATAAATAAAACAATAAGGGCAAGCCTGTAATTATTATATAATATTTCCCTGTCCTCAAATATAAAATCTATTTCTTTATTTATACCAATATAATAATTGCCAGCTTTGCTTTTAACCTCAAAAAAACACTCTGTAAAATAACTTCCATTGTGTTTTGTTATGCTGCATATAGCATAATCTTCTTTTTGTTCTGCATTGACCAGTGTGCTTTCATAGCTGCTGCTATTATATATTATTTCTTTATCTTCATTATAGACAATGATATTGTTATTATTTCCAAGGTTTTTTTCCAGTGATTTTGTTATCTCTGTAACTGCCAGGCCAGACGCCCTGTAGCCGTCTGGCAGCCCGTCAAGTGAAGCTGTAAATGCATAAAGCAGTATATGCATTTCCTCCACGCTTCTGTCTGTTTCCCTTTCAATAGAAGATTTAAACGGAATATTTATAATTATATTTCCAAATACCATAAATGCTGCTGTTACAAAGCCTAACATTGTTATAAACAATTTCCAGAATAATTTCATCCATTTTCCCCTGTTACAAACCTGTATCCAACCTTATACACAGCCTCAATATTCTTTTCAAGCCCTGCTTTCTTACGCAGGCGCTGGACATGCAGGTCAACCGTCCTGCTGTCACCCATATACGGGCTGTCCCATACCCTTTCATATATAGTTTCCCTGTAAAGTGCTGTACCTGGGTTTCTTGTAAAAAGCAGCAGTAAATCATATTCTTTATACGTAAGTTTAAGGATTTCACCATCCTTTTTTACAATACGTGCTGTTGTATCTATCTGAAGCCCTGCAATATCTATATATCTGCCTGTTTTATTAAAACGCCTTAAAACATTTTCTACCCTTGCAAGAAGCTCAAGCACTTCAAATGGCTTAGTAATATAATCATCTGCACCAGATTTTAAACCTTTTACCTTATCCTCTACAGTTCCTTTGGCTGTAACAAATATAACCGGGATTTCAAGTGATTTTGCATAAGACAGCAGTTCATAACCATTAAACCCCGGAAGCATTATATCAAAAAGGCATAAATCATAATTATTTTCAGAGAGCATGTCTGCACCTTTATCACCACTGAAAGCCAGGTCACACTGGTACCCGGCTTTTGTCAAATTAATCCTTATTAATGTAGCGATAGCTTCTTCGTCTTCTACTACTAATATTTTATTCATAAACAGCCTCCACGCCCAGTCAAGCAGAATAAATTTAAAGGGCTTACTTAATGAGGTTAATTTACAACCAGCATGTATCATTTTTGTATCTGGTTATGCAAACTGGCTGTTATATAAGTTTGCGTAAAAACCTCCCTGTCCAATCAATGTTTTATGGCTGCCCTGTTCTATTATATTGCCATCTTTCATTACAAGTATTATATCCGCATTTTGTATTGTGGAAAGACGGTGTGCAACTATAAAACTAGTCCTGCCCTCCATAAGTTTTGCAAATGCATTTTGTATTTTTATCTCTGTACGTGTATCTATTGAAGAGGTTGCCTCATCCAGAATAAGCATTGGCGGGCTGCATAGCATTACCCTGGCTATGCAGAGAAGCTGTTTCTGCCCACCAGAAAGGATGCTGCCATCTTCTTTAACAACTGTATCATAACCATCTGGAAGCCTTTTTATAAAACTGTGTGCATGTGATGCTTTTGCCGCCTCTATAACTTCTTCTCTTGATGCTTCTGGCTTTCCAATCACTATATTATCAAATATTGTACCATCCTTAATCCATGTTTCCTGCAATACCATACCTATATTGCCACGCAGGCTTTTTCTTGTCATGTCTTTTATATCAGTGCCATCAACCCTTATGCTCCCGCTTGTGGCATCATAGAACCTCATTACAAGATTGATAAGCGTAGTCTTGCCGCAGCCTGTAGGCCCAACTATAGCTATGCGCTGCCCTGGCTTTACATGCAAGTTAAAACCTGTAATAAGTTTCTGCCCTGGCACATATGAGAAATGTACATTGTCAAATATAACTTCCCCTTTTACTGTTTCAGGTGCTTTAGCACCAGCTGCATCCGGTACTTGCGGCTCTTCATTGGCAAGCGCAAAAATACGTGCAGCACATGCAAGTGCATTTTGTAATTCTGTAACTACACCTGATATTTCATTAAAAGGCTTTGTATACTGGTTGGCATAACCTAAAAAGCAGGAAAGGCCTCCTACTGTAATAAAACCATTTAATACAAATAATGCACCTGTAACCCCGACGCCTGCATATACAAGGTTATTGACAAACCTGGTTGCCGGGTTTGTAATTGATGAATAAAACGTTGCATCCAGTGAATATTTTGCCAGCCTTTTATTTATATCTGTAAACCTTTCCAGAGCTTCATCTTCATGGCTGTATGCCTGGACTACTTTCTGGTTTCCTATCATTTCATCAATAAGTGAAGTCTGTTCACCCCTTGCTGCGGACTGCATCTGGAACATTTTATATGTCCTTCTTGAAATAAACCCTGCAACGAAAAATGAAAGTGGTGTTACAACTACAACTACTATAGTTATCCATATATTAATGCTTAACATAAACAAAAGTGTGCCTATAATTGTCAGCACTCCTGTAAATGCCTGTGTAAATCCCATAAGAAGGCCGTCTGCAAACTGGTCAGCATCTGCAATAATACGGCTCGCAATATCCCCTGGTGCATGTGCATCAAGATATTTAAGTGGTAGTATTTCTACCCTGTTGAATGCATCTTCCCTTATATCCCTTACAACATTATATGTTATTTTATTATTGCATATATTCATAATCCACTGGGAAATCCCTGTAAGGCATATTATTACAGCCATTTTAGCTATAAGCCCTGCAAGTTTTTCAAAATCCACCCTGCCTTTTCCAATCATATAATCAACTGCATCACCAGTAAGGATAGGAAGGTACAGGGTAAGGACTACAGTTACAGCAGCAAATAAAAGTGATAATACAACTGAAATCCTGTACTTTTTAATATAATTTAAAACCATTTTTATGGTATCATTATTTTTTACCTTTTTCATTACTTCCTCCATTATATCCAAAATCCGCCAATAATACACATATCACAAATTCCATCCTGTTTATGACTGGGAATTATATATTTCCTTATAAACCTCACAATTATTTACAAGTTCCTCATGTGTCCCCTGTCCTGCAAGTACGCCGTCCTCCAGCACAAGAATATTGTCTGCATGTTGTATTGATGAGGTTCTCTGTGATACTATAAAAATAGTAGGGTTATATTCCAGTTCCTGTAATGATTTCCTAAGCTTTGCCTCCGTTGCAAAGTCAAGCGCCGAGGAGCTGTCATCAAAAACCAGCACTGGCGGTTTGCGCACAAGTGCCCTGGCTATTGCAAACCTCTGTTTCTGTCCTCCAGAAAGGTTGCGTCCGCCCTGCTCTATAACATAATCAAGTCCTTTTTCCTTGCCCTGGACAATTTCCCATGCCTGGGCTGCTTTTAGTGCTTCTGTTACCTCTTCATCTGTAGCATCAGGATTACCCCATAATATATTGTCACGGATTGTACCACGGAAAAGCACAGATTTCTGTAATACTATGCCAATATCCTGCCTTAATGTATCCAGCTTGTATGACTTTACATCCCTGCCTCCAACTTTTACACACCCTTCCGAAACATCGTAAAACCTTGGTATAAGGTTTACAAGCGTTGACTTTCCAGAACCTGTACCCCCGATTATACCTGTGACACTTCCTGGGCTTGCCTTAAAACTTATATCTGAAACAGAGTCTGCCCCCGCCCCTTTATACATCATGCTGGCATGTTCAAATTCAACATCCAGCCCGCCTTTATTTTTACTTGCAGAATTATAATCCCCTTCTTCCATTGAAGAATTAACTGCAAGTATTGCCTGCACCCTGCCTCCACATGCTACCGCCTTTGTAGAAAGCACTATTGTATTAGCAAGCTTTACGAGTTCAACAAGTATCTGGGACATATAATTAACAAGTGCAACTATCTCACCTTGTGTAAGGTTTCCAGCATCCACCTGTATACCGCCAGTCCACAAAAGTGCTATAAGCGCTATATTAACCATTACATAGGTAACAGGATTTGCAAGAGCAGATATCCTTCCTACAAAAAGCTGCATTGAAGAAAGCTTTTCATTGCTGTCTGCAAAGTTTTCAATTTCTGCTGCTTCTTTATTAAAAGCACGTATTACACGCACACCAGTAAGGTTCTGCCTTGTAATGCCCATTACATTGTCAAGCCTTGCCTGTACTTTTTTAAATAATGGCATACTTGCTAACATTATCCCAAATATAACAATAGCCAGAAGCGGTATTACAACTACAAATACAATTGCTGCTTTTACATCTATAGTAAATGCCATCACAGCAGCACCAAAAACAATAAATGGCGAACGCAGGAAAAGCCTTAATGCCATATTGACACCAGACTGTAACTGGTTTATATCGCTTGTCATGCGCGTAATCATTGTAGATGTGCCTATACCATCCATCTCTGTAAATGAAAGTGACTCTATATGCTTAAATAAAGCATATCTTACATTTGCTGCAAAGCCTGTCGCTGCTTTGGCAGCAAAAAACTGTGCAGTAATTGAACATGTAAGCCCTATAACTGCAAGCAGTATTAAAATACCTCCATATTTAAAAATATAGCCCTTGTCACCTGATGCAATGCCTTTATCAATAACAGATGCCATAACAAGCGGTACTGCCAGGTCAAAACACGCCTCTAATAATTTGAAAAATGGCCCAAGTATACATTCCTTAGTATACTCTTTTATATAGACAAGTAGTTCCTTCATTTGCCTTTAACCTCATTTCTGCAAAAATAAATTTTATATATAAAATTTTCTCCTTATTCTAACACAAACAATATGGTATTAGCAATATTTAAAGGGGATAATTTACAGTTATCCTGCTTGTGTAAATTGACGGACGGTTTCTGTTGCCAGAGCCACAATATTCCATACAGGGGCACGCTTCCGCTACGTTAACCCACGCAACGGCACATAAAGCCCATATATTATATATTCCAGATAAAACTTACGTTTCCCTGGAATATATAATATACGGGCTTAAATGCCGGCGGGGTTAAAGTGCCCCTTTTATGGAATAATTGATGGCATCTGGCACGCAAAACCTGACATAAAAAATTTATAATAAACCCCAGAATAAGCAGATAACTGTAAGGGCGGGTGGAATTATTCTGCTATTCACTTAGTATACAATGTAATAATTAATGTTATATATTTTGTATTAATACAAAATTATACCACTGTACCTACGTCCGTCTAAATCACTCCTCCTCCCCGCCATAATTTCCAGTTATAGCAGCGGTTGTTTTTGTGATTTTGCCAGGGTACAGCAGGTTTCCAGTGTTCCATCTAATATTATTCCATGACAGGCGCACTTCAGCACCGCCCAACATCATAAACTTAAGGAAAATATATATAACTATAAAAATAATTTATATATATTTTTTGTACTGCATAATACATATTTTCCTAAAAAAGCACAGAACTCCCCCTTTGTATTTAAATACATTTTTTAAAAACTATATTTCTGGTTTATACAGTATTTGTTTGCTTTGTTTTTCTTACGTTCCCGCCCTGGCACTTCCCTTTCTGGCACAACATGCTTTTCCATATCCTTCTGGAGCTGGGAAAGCATCAGTGCCTGCCTGTAATGGTCTCCTTCAAGGATAATCTTCACCATCCTTTCTTTAAAAAGCCCTATGGCTATGTTTTCATTTGTTTTGACAGGGTGTTTTAAACCTTTCTGCCTCCCTGCCTCCCCTGCGCTGGTGTCCGCACACCTCCTTATATCCTGCACCATGTTGTATGCCAGCACCTGTGCATAAAAATCCTGGTATACATAAATGGGCGCATTTCCCGTCACACTTTCAAATTTAATTTTATTTTTTAATGTATTGTATTTTGTTTCTATCCCCCATCTTTTAAAATACAGCCCTGTTACCTGGGAAGATGTAAAAACTGCCCGAAGGTCTGTAAGCATTGCTGTCCCCTGCCCGGAAGGAGGCCGGCTTTTTATTGCCCTTGCCCTTGTGCTTCCTTTTTCTTCCATTTCCCTGTAACTTTCCGGGTGTTTCTTTTTTATATGCCCCATCCTGTACCTGTCATGCTTAATGTCCACAAAACCGTCTTCTGTTTCCATTCCCTCCCTCTCCCTGGCATAATCATTGGGCGCAGGCCTGGAAATATAATGTATGCCATTTTTTTCAAGGAAGTTAATGAATTCCAGGGAAGGGTATCCCCTGTCAAAAAGTACCAGTACGGGCTGTGTGATGCCTGCTTCCCCAGGCTGCAAAAGGTTTTTCTTTGCCATGCTGTTTTCACTTGTATTTACAGCAGAAACCTGTATGCCAATAAAAAATCCGTTTATAAGGCCATACAGCCCGCTTACAAGTGCACGCGCCACCCCTTCTTTTGTGTTCTGGTTACGTGCACATCCAAATGTTTTTTTATTTTCTGCAGAATTTGGTATTTCTGCCTTGCTCCCGTCAGCAGCAGGCAGCAGATACCCGTTCCATGTCCCTGCTTCACCAGAAGAATAAAAATCTTCCAGGTAACAGTGGTTTAAATACGTAAAAACCTCCGGGTTTAAATTTTTCCTCTGTTTTAAATACCCCTGTTTTGATATGGCCATCTGCGCAGCCCCCTTCCTCCTGGCATAAGAAAGCAGCCCCATCACTGCTGTAAGCCCTTTTTTTGCAAGGCAGCATAATAAAATATCTTCAAGCGGCATCTTCCTTCTCCTTGTAAAAGTATTTTTCCCTTCTTTCCTTGCATGCCCTGCCAGAGCTGGTGGTATTAACTGCTGGTAAAATTTCCAGAACCTTCTTATATATGTTTTTTTCATATAAACCACCCCTGTTTATATTTTGACATAAATAAAAGCTTTATGGACATATATACTGCATTTTCCTTAAGTTTATGATGTTGGGCGGTGCTGAAGTGCCCCTGTAATGTAATAATATTAGATGGAACACTGGAAACCTGCTGTGCACCAGCAAACTACAAAAAATATAACATACATACAAAATAAATACTATAACTGGAAATTATAGCGGGGAGGAGTGATTTAGACGAATGTAGGTACAGTGGTATCATTTTGTATTAATACAACATATAACAATAATTATTATACTGTATACTAAGTGACTAGCAGAATAATTCCCACCCACCCTTACAGTTATCTGCTTATTCTGGAGTTTATTGTAAATTTTTGATTTCAGGTTTCGTGTGCCAGATGCCATCAATTATTCCATAAAAGGGGCACTTTAACCCCGCCGGCA
>CAJTRU010000086.1 GCA_910579085.1 uncultured Lachnospiraceae bacterium
CAACCTGCAATAAAACACAAAATAAAAAGATAATTGGAAATGGGTGGTGGGAATTATTCTGCCAGTCACTTATTATACAGTGCAATAATTACTGTTATATAAGGATTAATATAAAAATGATACCACTGTATTTCCGTCCGTCTAAATCACCTTCCCCACACCATAATTTCCAGCTAATATTATTCCATGACAGGTGCACTTCAGCACCGCCAGTGTTTGTATCCCTATGCACTGTTGTGTGGACTGATGTAACGCAATGTCATTTATTTAAGGGTTCTGGCAGAAATGTTTTTGGAAACTGCCAAAGATTAGATTTAGCTGGCAAATTCCAGTATATTCCCCTGACTTAATGACATTGTAACATAGTGGAATTTGTTGTATAATCAGATATAATTAATGGTTACAATCAATTAATATGATATTTATCCAGAAATTTTTAGCTGCTATATTAAGCAAGGAGGATTATTATGACAGAACTTGAAAAGTGTATGGCTGGTGAATATTATAACTGCCATGACAAAGTTTTCCTGGATTTTAAAGAAAAGACAAGAAAATTATTAAAACAGTATAATTCATTAGAATATGGCCAGAAAAAGGAAAAAACAGATATTTTAAAGCAGATGTTTGGCAGTATTGGAAATAACACATCTGTAGGCCTTCCTTTTATATGTGATTATGGACGGAATATTTACATAGGTGATAATGTGTCAATAAATATGAACTGCACATTTGTAGACTGCAATAAAATTATAATTGGTAATAATGTACTTATTGCATCAAATGTACAGCTCTATACTTCCACACATCCTGTAGAATTGTCCGAAAGGCTCGTACCTGGCTGGACTCCTGAAAACGGTGAATACTTCTGCCGTACTTATGCACTTCCAATAACAATAGGCAATGGCTGCTGGATTGGCGGAGGTGTTATAATACTTCCTGGTGTGTCAATAGGCAACGGCTCTGTTATAGGTGCGGGAAGTGTTGTTACAAAAGATATACCAGATAATTCACTGGCAGCAGGCAACCCATGCCGTGTAATACGTGAAATCAACCAGTAGGTCTTCTTGCTGGTTAATCACTGCAACAGAATAATGTCCCGACATCTTTGTTATCAAACAGGTCATATAATTTCTCTGGCTGTTTCCCATTCATTAATACAACATCTATGCCAGCTTCATATGCAATTTCAACTGCATTAATCTTTGTTACCATTCCGCCTGTACCAAATTTAGTAGTAACACCACCAGCAAGTGCCTTTATATCTTCTGTTATTTCATGTACAACATGTATAAACTTTGCATCTTTTTCTTTATGCGGGTCTTTATCATAAAGGCCATCTATATCAGACATTATTATAAGCAGGTCTGCCTTAGCAATTGTTGCAACTACAGCAGCAAGTGAATCATTTTCACCAACTTCAAGCTCCAGCTCGTCAATAGCTACTGTATCATTTTCATTTATAACAGGAATTACACGCTGTGCAATCAGACGTTCCATTGCATTTTCAACATTAAGCCTGCGGTCTTCAAGCAGTATATATTTAGTAAGCAGCATCTGCGCCACTGTTACACTATAGTCCGCAAATAAATTATCATACATATACATAAGCTCGCATTGCCCTACAGCAGCACATGCCTGCTTGCCAGGTGTATCTTTGGGTTTTTCCTGCAAACCAAGCTTCCCCATCCCAAGCCCCATAGCACCACTTGAAACAAGCACAACCTCATGTCCTGCATTATGCAGGTCAGCAAGTGTCCTGACAAGCTGCCCGACACGTCTTATATTTAACAGTCCTGTTTTATGTGTAAGTGTAGATGTACCCACTTTGACTACTATACGTTTTCTCTCACTTATCTTTTTCATTATATGCCTCCTGTAAACTATATTGCCTTAACATCATATGTACTGCTGGATTCCAGACACGCATTAGATTATATCATAACCATAGCCAGCAGTCCAGTTCAATAGTTTACATTGACAGGCACTTTAACCCAGCCAGTGCTTATATCCCGCTTTATATATTACAAAAGAAATAGTCTTGTTCTTTTGTAACATATGGATATTGCACTGGTTTGTGGGTTAAAGTAATGTAATATGTACAAAAACCCTGTCTTTGGCATGTTTTTCTGGAATGGAATAATTTAGCTGCAAATTGTCCATTCTAGCATCCACAGCCGCATCCCACGCCATTTTTGCGGTTATGTTTTTTCTTTCCTGTTAATGATGTACCACACTGGCATCCTGCACCGTTTTTACATCCACAGCCACAGCCTGCGCCATTTTTATTATGTTTCTTCTTTACTCTGGCTAAATCCCTGATAATTTTCATAATTATTCCCCTCCTTTCCCCATTTTTATACTTTTTATAAAAAGATTAATTATGCTGCCCATATACACAATTTTCTGTCTGTATATGGGCAGGTTTCCACTATTTTTAAAAGCATGGCAACGCATACTACATGCAATTTTAATTATAATATTTTGCTTGTGTATTATAATATCTGGCATATTCACCATGCTGTTTTAATAGCTGCTGGTGTGTCCCGCTTTCACACAGTTTCCCATTTTTTATATATAAAATTTCATCTGCCAGTACTGCGGAACTAAGCCTGTGGGAAATATAGATTACAATCTTATCTTTAGATATTTGCTGGAAAGACTTTAAAAGTTCATCCTCTGCTACAGGGTCAAGTGCTGAAGAAGGCTCATCTAATACTAGTATTTTGGGGTTATGGAAGATTGCCCTTGCAAATGCAAGCTTCTGGTTCTCTCCCCCTGAAAGTACAACGCCATCTTTATAAAATATCTTTCCAAGGTTAGCAGCAATTCCTTTATCTAAGGATTTTACCTTTTTCCAAAGCCCTGCTGCCTGTAATGCTTCTTTAATTTCCTTGTCTGTTTTATTATCCATAGTGTCCTTGCTGCTAGTACCGCCGCTTTTATATTTATCCAGTGCTACATTTTCACCTATTGTAAATGCAAAATATTTAAAATCCTGGAACACTACACTAAAAAGGCTTTTATAATCCCTGTCATTCAAACTGTTTACAGAAACCCCGTTTAAATATATACCGCCACTGCATGGTTTATATAAATTACTTATAAGATTTATAAGCGTAGATTTTCCTGCACCATTTTCACCCGCAATTACATATACTTTTCCCTGTTCAAATGTATAGCTAAAGTCTTCTATTGCAGGCTTATCCATGCCTTTATACCTAAAATTCACATGTGACATTGAAATATCCAGGGGCTTCTTTATGGCTTTTTCAAAGTTTTCTTTATATAAACTGCTGTATTCTTTTTGTATTTCTGGCTGTAAACTCATAAAATCTTTAAATGAGGCAATATATTTCCCATTAATATCAAGATTAACCAGGAAGTTTGCAAAATCTGAAATACTTTCTGAAAACTGGCTTGCTGCGTTAAAATACTGTGAAAACCCGCCTATAGAAATCTTTTTTTGGAATGTAAGCCATGCCAGATATAAATAAATCCCATTGCTTTTCAGGTTCTCAAGTATAATTCTGGTTAAATTAATCTTAAGGCTTTTATCATATAATTTCTTAAGCCTTTTACGCAAAGCTTTTAATGTCTGGTAATACTTTTCCATAAGCCATGAAACAAAGCCATAGAGCCTTGTTTCTTTTGCACATGCATTGTCTCCCATAATCTCAATATAATAATTTAAAGCCCTTGTAAGATAAATATTTTCTTCTCTCTGCCCAAGTTCCCAGTTCTCTATTTTCATATCCAGGATAACAGAAAGAAAAGCAGACACCAGTATAATAAAAAGCAGCAAAATATCCGCATATACAAGGACTACAGCAGTTGTAATAATAGAAACCATGCTGGTAATGGCAGTGAAAAAGTTATCAATCATATCAATCCCAATACCTTTATATACCAAATCTTCTGCCATTGCCACCTGCTGGTGTACCTCCGGGCCATCAAGCTGTGCAAGGTCAAGTTCTGTCTTTTTACGGTTCACCATAAGCAGGAAATGCATAGCATAAAGATGCCCGTTTATATTAATATAACGTTCTGTTATAAATTCTGTTATAAAAGAACCTGTAAACTGCAATGCTACATAAACAAGTATGTAAAAAACAATTTTCCGGAAAGAGGCCTCATAGACAAGCCCGTCTATTAAAAGTTTTGATATAATAATCCCTGGCAGCGGCATAAGCCCGTTTACTATGGAAACTAATGCTTCACCTATAACATAAGACGGGCTGAATTCATATACATATTTCAGGAAATATATATCATTCTTTATGGATTTAATCATACTGCCATCCTTTGTTATACATTATATGTAATTAAGCTGGCAAGCTCCTGCTCCTGCATATTTCTGTCACACTCAAAGCCTTCACCATGTACCCTGCCATTAACACACCTGCCGCCATAACAAAGCGGAAGCACCTTACATTTCTTGCACTGCTCTTGCAAAAGGCTCTTTTTGCCAACCCATTTTGCATGTTTATAATCATCTATTTCCATAGTTCCATCTTTATATATACTGCCAATTTTATTTAATTCATCATCAAGTGAAAGGGTACACTTTAAAACACTTCCATCGTAGTCTATTATAAAATCATTATGTTTTGTGGCATAACATATTCTGTTAAAAGGCAGTGTCATTTCATCAATTACATCATTCTTAATTCCAAGTTCCCTTATATATCCTGCAATATCTACTGAACTTTCTGATACTTCATTTTTATCTAATACATCCAGTTCCCCGTCATTGCTTCCTCCAAGTTTCTTAATGCCTTCATAATATACATGGAACCTCTGGTCAAAATTTGCAGCAATAAACCTGTAAAATTCCTTAGCATTTTTAAAAACTTCATTATTGAAGTTTGTCCTTATTGTAACTTCAAAGCCATAATCTGTACTGGCCATATATTTAAGGTTTTCTATAATCTTATTAAAACTGCCACTTCCATCCGCACTCTGCCTGTATAAATCATGTGTACCAGAAAGCCCGTCTATTGTTATCTGGTAATAAGACACACCCAGGCTGTACAGCTTGTCAAAACGCCCTGGAGTAATTAATACACCATTGCTGGTTGCACCTGCACCAAACGGCACATTATATTTATCACAAATCCTGTTTACATCCTCCAGGAAATTTACAACATTTTCATATTCAATAAAAGGTTCTCCGCCAAATAATGTAATATTAACGCTTGTATATTTCTTCTCCATAAGGGATTTTTCAATATATAAAGCAATGCTGTTATAAACATATAAAGACATAGCTAGATTTTCATGTTTCTCATAACAATAGACACAACGCAGGTTACACTGCCTTGTTGTAATTAGCATAATAGAAAGAGCCTGGCTTTTTACTACTTCTTGTTCATATAAAAATTGCAAATATTCAAGCTCGTCTGTATCTGTTTTTACTAGAATTCCTTTTTCATATAATAGCTGGATTACCTCATCCTGTTTATTATAAACCACCTCTTTACTTGCAAATATCTCTTTTACCCTTTCCAGTTCTTCCTTGCTTGTTACAGAAATAATTACACCAGATAAAGAATTATAAAGTATATATCCTTTATCTCCCTGGTCTATAATAAAGTTGTAATAACTGCTCTTTAATTTATCCATAACTGCCCTCCCTTTTACTATTGATTTTATACTATAAAAGTATGCAAATCAACCAGGCTGGCAATAATTAAGCTTTTCTTAAACTTCCTTTAAACAACTTTTAATGTAAGTATTACTGTTTTCTTCCTGTAAGGTAATATACGGCAAGCGCTGTCCTGTGTGATAAATTTTCTTTTGCAAGTACAGAGGTTATATAATTCTTAACTGTCCCTTCGCTTATAAAAAGCTTTTCTGCAATTTCTTTGTTAGACAGCCCATCTGCAACAGCCTGTACCACTTCAAGTTCCCTTGCTGTATATCCGCCAGGGTCAAACCCTCCTGCGGATGCCTGGCTGTTCCTGGCAAGTTTTAAAAGCATTGGCTGCTCCATTACTCCTGTACCATTATATACAGACTTAATCATCTGTTTTAAATGTTCTGGGGTATGGTTCTTAACCAGGTAGCCATTAGCACCATTTTGTATTGCCCTCTGTACAAGCACATCATCATCAAATGTTGTAAGTACAAGCACTTTACCAAGGTTTTCACTGGCAATCTGCTTTGTTGCCTCAATACCGTCCATAACTGGCATCTGTATATCCATAAGAAATACATCTGGTTTTGTATTCCTGGCAATCTCTATTGCTTCTTTTCCATCTGATGCACAGCCAAGCACCTCAAATTCCTCATCCACATCAAG
Organism: uncultured Lachnospiraceae bacterium; assembly: GCA_910579085.1. Taxonomy (GTDB): domain Bacteria; phylum Bacillota; class Clostridia; order Lachnospirales; family Lachnospiraceae; genus Butyribacter. The sequence goes on from CAJTRU010000086.1 coordinate 6,302, forward strand.
TATTATCCTCATTCCTTCCCTTACAAAGTCACTGTCATCAGCAATTATTACTTTTATTTTATCCATATAGTTTATGATTCCTTTCCTGTTTGCCCATTCTTATTCCATTCTGGAAACAGCATATTTATTTTAAACCCTGCCTCTGTTTCAAAGTCCAGTATACCGTTTACCTCCCTTACCCTTCTCCTCATGCCTGCAATCCCCATGCCATCAGTAAATGAAGGGCAGCCTTTGCCATTATCTGCAACCATGCAACGTATAACCTTGTTCATAACATAAATTTTAACCTCTATTTTAGAGCACTTTGAATATTTCAAAGAATTGGATACTGCTTCATATGCATTATCCAATATTATATGCAGGTAACGTTCTGGCACTTTCTGCAATCCACCCTCTGTATATAGTTTCATTTCAATGCCCTTCTGCTGGCACTCACTGCATAATTTATTTAACTGTACAAGTGCCATCTCGTATTTTGCAGGCCGTTCTTTTCTCAGAATAAGCCTTATTTCATCCATGCCTCCCCTGAGTTCATTAATTACGGCCTGTATCATCCCTTTTGCAGCCTGTGGCTCTTTTTCCATAATTATTTTAACCGCTTCTAGCTGGTATACTGAACCGTTAATTGTATGCCCAAGCTTGTCATGCAGTGCCTGCGACAGCCCCTCACGTTCTTCTAAAAGCTGGTTTTGCGCCATTAACATCACACTGCTTATTTCTTCCTGGAGTTTATGCTCCCTTTTATGCCAGTCCTTTTTTAATATCTGGCTTGAAAGCATATCTTCTATTGCCTGCTTCCTATAAGCGGCAACAATAAAATCATTCTGTATATAAAACATTCCAATAAGAATTGTAATAAGAAGATATATTCCTGTATCTTTGCATAAATTTATACATACAGGCACAAGAGGCACAAAATACCATATAAGCCTTGGCCTGGCCATTGAAATTATTTCAAACATAACATAAATGCCAGCCAGCAGGAATTCATTTCTGGTAATAATTATTATAAATATACATAATATACATGATACCCCTGCAAACACCAGCCGCCACTTTCCATATACCAGTTCTTTAGAAATAACAGAACCTGTAAAACATGCCAAAAGCAGGAGCATCCATGCAGATGCCCCCGCCAGAGTATAATGTGTTAAGATAATATATATTTCAAGTACCAGCAGTAAAAGCATACGTACTGCAAGAAAAAAATTTTCCTGGAATTGTTCTGTCATAGATATACACCATCTTTCTTAATTATAACCTTACCCAGCAGTCCCATGCTGGATTTCAGCTATCCTGCTGTTTTATTTTAAGCCCTGCACCACCAAAACTTAAAATTACAATAAGGTATGCTGCTGTTACACATAATAGCACAGAATATGCCCCATTGTCACCAATTAGCAGCATTTCTGCCGCCTCCATAAACCACCTCTGTGGCATAAGGAATGAAACTGCCTTTAAAAACCCAGACGTATTATCAAGAGGAAAATATAAACCTGCCAGAAGCGCTGAACATGACCATATTGTAAACACCAGGTAATTAGCACTCATTACATCACCAGCAAGTATACCTGTACATAAGCTTATTATACAAAAGACCAGCCCAAGCATAAATATAATTACAAGAAACGGCAGCCTGTTTATTCCAAAATTACTGTTGCCAGTTACAAAAAGGCATACCCCTAAAACACCTGTCTGCAACAGTGAAATTATAACTGCCATGGCAGTTTTGGCAGCAAGATAAATAAACCTGCCAGTGCCTGACAGCATTATCCTTGTATAAACCTTATTATTCTGTTCCTCAATAACAATAAATGCAACACATACACCACAGAATAAAAACCCAAGCGTAATAATAGAGAATGCGTACCCTATTTTTGATTTAGCAGCCGCCTGTCCTGCATCTAGTACATTTTTTTCACCTGCATTTATAACCTTTGTTTCTTTTGCAGGCAGTTCCTTCTGTACTGTTTCTAGTATTTTTAATGTTTCTTTTTCCCCGTTCCCTGCATGTAGCAGGCTGTAAACCTGCCCTAAATAACCAGAAAGCGCATTATTAAATATAGCCAGCCTTTCATCATCTGATACTTTATATGTAACAGCCGCCTTTTGTATATTGCCTTCTGAAATGCTATTTAAAAAGTCCTTTTTTAAATATAAAATTGCACCAGCCCTGTCATTAAAAGCATCATTTTCTATTTGTTCTTCTATTTCTTTTTCTGTCATTTCTGTTGCATCCAGACGGCATACACAAAACATACCTGTTGAGGAAAGTTCTTTTAACACATGCTCTGAAATTCCTGACCTGGATGCGTCATAAACCTTTACAATAAACGCCAGTGCAAGCGAATTTCCCTTATAAATTGCTTTCTGGCTGGTATTCTTTAATTCCTGGATATTTTCCCTTATATCCTCTTCCTTATACCCTGACGCTGTTCCAGTTTTTAAGCCTAATATAAAAACAGATATGACAGGTGTAATAAACAGAAAAAATATAAACGCCTTATTCCTTAAAAGCAGTTTTATATTTATTTTTAACAATGCAAAGAAACTTCTCATCCTCTTTTCTTACCTCTCTTTCCTGCCCATCCTGCCAGCAAAGCGGCACAGGAACAGGCTGCACTTACTGCCAGCAGGTATAAAATACTGCTTAAAGTATACTCACTGTGACCCATACATGAATTTTCTACTAATGCCCTGTTTGCATGGTAAATTGGGGAAATATTTTTCAAACTCTCTGGAAAAGATGAATACATATATGTTTCAAAAGCCCCTCCCAAAAATGCCATAAAAAACACTGATGAAAATAATACAATAACTGTAACCGCCATATTGCCAGATATAGCATACAGCATAAGCCCATATGAAATACCTGCCATAATAACCAGAAGCATTAACAGGGCAGCTATAAACAAGTTTCCCCAGTGAATTCCATATACAATAGCTGATAAAACAGAAGAAATACCTATCCCAGCCACCACAACAAGTATGGCTGGCAGCCATTTGGCAATATAAAATTGTAAATCTGTTAAAGCTGTTATCTGGAACTTTATTCCTATACCATTTTTCTTTTCACTTGCAAGTACACCTGCCATACAAATAACCCCTAAAGAGCCAAAATATACAATTTCAATTATTCCATAATAATCTTTGGAATTAACTGCTGGCATATAATCAATCTTTTTTACTGGCACTTTTAACGTTTCATTTACAATACCAGGAACTTTTGAATAAATAACCTGGCTGCTAATCTCCCTTAAACACTGGCTGAAAAAATACTCCAGAACCACACCTTCTGTTTCATTGTCTGTATTTTCGTATACTGTATATTTATCTGTACCAAGCTTTACAAAACCAGCCAGAATATTGTTTTTAATTAATTCTTCTGGTTCTCCTTCAGGGTATTCCGACAATTTTATACCTGCTTCTTTCCCTGCCTCTTTTATAGTTTCTATACTGCCCTCCCATAAGCTGCCTTTTTCAATCTGGTATCCAGCCTGGAATTCTTCTACTGGCTCATAAGACTTCATCATCTCCTCAAATGCACTTGAAAGAATTCCAATTACAAAGAATGGCCCAAAAACCATGATTGCAAATATTATTCTGTTACGGAACATTAATTTTAAATTATTCTTTATTAAATACCACACAATAAAATTCCTCCTGTTTATATATCCAGTAACGCCAAGGCGTTCTTACAACCAATATCCCTTATTTGGTATAATCCCTTAAATATTTTCCAGTTAAAGTCAGAAATACTTCTTCAAGTGTTATATCCTTATCATCAGTTACAAGTTTCTTTAATTCTTCACTTGTACCACAGGCAATAACCTTACCATTATCCATAATAGCTATACGGGTACAGATTGCCTCCACCTCTTCCATATAATGGCTTGTATAAACTACTGTTGCACCATTCCTGTTTGACTCCTTTATCTTTTCAAGAATAAAATTCCTGGATTGTGGGTCAATACCTACTGTTGGCTCATCAAAAAATAAAATTTCAGGGTTATGTCCTATTGCACATGCAATATTTAAACGCCTTTTCATTCCTCCAGAAAAATTCTTTGCAAACTCATTTTTCTTATCCAGAAGCCCTGTATATTCCAGCGATTTATCTATTGTTTCCTTTAACTGCTTTCCCTTAATCCCATAAAGTGATGTAAACAGTTCCACATTTTCCCATGCCTTCAGGTTTCCATGCACTGCTAATTCTTGTGGGATATATCCAATCCTTTGTATAACTTCTTTCTTCTGTTTCCAAGGGTTAACACCAAGCAGGTTTATACTTCCTGCTGTTGGTTTTATAATAGAACAAATCATATTCATGGTTGTACTTTTGCCTGCACCATTTGGCCCTAAAAGCCCAAATATTTCTCCCCTTCTTATTTCTAAACCAAGGCTGTCAACCACCGTCTTGCCCTGGTACTTTTTTGTTAAGTCCTTTGTCTTTAATATAACCTCTGGCATAAATAACTTCCTTTCATTTTTTATATCTGGCAGATATCTTTATTAGAATTAAATATTTTTATTATTTTTTATCCTGGAATAATAATAACAGTTTTGTAGTATATAAAGGAAGTGAAAAAAGAAGGATTATAAACATGACTAAAGTCATATATTTAAAAATTTTATCTATACTGGACAAACAAGCAGAATGGAATTTGGAACAGCACATATTAAAAAACAGCCCCTGCGTCTGGCTCAAGGGCTGTTTTTCTGGATTTTTTGTATATTATATAATTTTTATATATTATAGTATATTTTTCCATTATGTTAAAGATTTATCATTGCGTAAATTTACTATTACTATTCCTGCACTTACCAGGACAAGGGCTGCAAGGTTCTGCACTGATAATACATGCTCATTTAACAATACTGCAGAAAATGCAACTCCAAACACAGGAATTGAAAAACTATAAACAGCAATTTTCCCTACAGGATTATATTTTAAAAGTTCTGCCCATATATTAAAAGCAACTGTAGAAAGCAATGCCATATATACCAGAAGTGCCGTTGACTTTACTGTAAACCCTTCTATTCTGCCTCCCAGCAAAAGCCCTGTAATTACAAGGACTGCACCTCCCAATAAAAGCTGGTATGCTGTAATTGCAGCAGGACTTTCCCGTTCTGATATCTTTTTAAGCGTAACCGAACTTATGCCATAAGCGGCTGAACACAGTAAAATCATGCCTTCCCCCTGGAATGAAAAGCCCATGCCAAGCCCGCCAGGTTTTATATTTACAAGAATTACTCCTATAAAACCTATAGTACATCCTGCAACCTTTTTAATATTTATTTTCTCACCCTTAAGGAAAAAATGCGCTGTTATAATTGAAAAAAATGCGTTTGAAGCATTTATTACAGAACCTTTAGAGCCTGTTGTATTTGCCATTCCTATATAAAAAAATATATACTGTAATGTTGTTTGTAAAATTCCCTGCCCTATAATATATGGAACAGAGGATGCCTTTATTTTAATAAATCCCTTCTGCATTATTCCAGAAATAACCAGTGCAAAAATACCTGCAAGAAAGAAACGGCAGCCAGCAAAAAGTATCTGGCTGCCAGTGCCCTTTATATCCAACATTTCATATCCAATTTTCACACATGGAAATGCGCTGCCCCATAGTGCACAGCAGGTTAAAGCAAGAAAAACAATAATAATCTGGTTTCTATAAATACTTTCTTTATCCTTCCCAGCCATTTTCTGGAAATTATCCAAGAAATTCCACAACATCCCTGTACACCTTTTCCTTTTCTGCCTCATTTAAAATTTCATGCCTCATATTTTTATAAACAACCTGCTTTATATTATTAAATCCTGCCGATTTTAAAATATTTATGCTCTTCCGGCTTCCTTTACCATAGCCTGTGCAGACATCCTCATTCCCTCTTAATGCAAGCACTGGAAGCTCCTTATTTACATTTTTATATCTCCATGTTTCCGCCATATTCTTAGTTAAATGGAACAAATCATTATAAGCTGATACTTTAAACCCATGTCCGCAATAGGGGTCATCAATATATGACTTTATATTTTCTTTATCTGCACTAATCCATTCAAGTCCAGTTTCCTGGCTTTCCATAGCTTTATTAAAACTGCCAGTTGAAATATCTTGTATAAACTTTGAGAAATACTTTGCACCTTTTACTTTGCTTATCATACTTGTAAGGGCTATTCCAAAACCCAGTGGAACTATACCAGGACTACATGGATATCCAGATAAAACCACCTTTTCATAATTCCATGACTGGCTCTGCATAAGGTTACGTGCAATAATAGTTCCCATTGAATGTGCAAAGATTATAACCTTACTGTTTTTAAATCTTTTCCTTATATAACATGTTATTCTTTTCTGGTCTGATAAAAGATACTTATATCCGTCTTTTTCTTTAAAAAATCCCAGTTCTGGCGCACCCTTGCCATGTCCCCTCATATCTGACGAAACCACTGTATAACCTGCATTATTTAAAACCCTGGCCAAAGCCTCATACCGCCCCTGGTGCTCTTCCATTCCATGTATAATCTGTACATATCCCTTAACATTTTCCCTGTCTGGTGCTTCAAATACATGAAGGTTTAATTTATATCCATCTTTTGCCTTTAATATTATCTTTTTCATACCTTATCTTATCCTTTCATTATCAAATTTCTTTAAATACTATAGATTAATTATATTCCCTGGTTTTATTTTAGCATATTTACTATGTTAAAACCACCCTCATTGCCACTTTGGATAGTGTAACTTTACTTGGGTATATGACAGGGTATATGTGTTTTAGCATTTTTTGATACATTAATATATACAATTTATGGCATAATATTAAATAATCATTTACAACA
>CAJTRU010000087.1 GCA_910579085.1 uncultured Lachnospiraceae bacterium
ACTATCTCCTTTGTTTTATTTTATATCGAACTCACGTTAAATATATAAATAACAACATTTGACAAATATATACCACAGTAATATACTTGTCTGGTAATATTACATCTGTATATAGAAGGGGGAGTTTATGAAAAAAATTTACTGTATTGTGCTGCAAATAGTACTACTGGCATGGTTTTTTCTTGACATGACAGGTTTTTACTTTGGCGGGCATTGTCTGGTTATACAGTCTTATAATGATGATGGCATTTTCTTTTTAATCTATTTTGCAGCAGTAATTCTATTTATTACACAAGAAAAGACTGGAAAATGGTTTGTTGCTATTTTCACAGCTTTATGGTTTATTACACAATTTATCTGCCATGAATGGTATACTATTTTTAATGGAGGATTTATGGGCGGGCTGGAAGGAAAAATCAAGCATTTCCAGGGAACTATACACTGGACTGCTGTAGAAGGCAGATATATACCAGATGTTTACCATACTATCCTGCATATACTTATATTATCCGTATTTGCCAGCACAGTTATATACATACATAATACCAGAAACCGAAATAACATTGCAGCATAATGGCTGTCTGCCAGCTAATCTGATACTAAAGGTAATGAAAGGAAATATTTATGGAAAACCTGGTTTTTTTTGATGTTGATGAAACGTTAGTTACTAAAAATGAAAATGGATATTTAATACCTGAAAGCACCACACTTGCTTTGAAACTTCTGAGAAAAAATGGAAACTTGTGTTTTATTAATTCTGGAAGAACTATTGCTGGTATGGAAGATATAATACTGGACATAGGTGTGGACGGTTTTGTATGCGGATGTGGCACGTATATATGTATTAAAAATAAAATATTATTTTCCAGGACTATACCACATACTCTTGGGAATGAAGTAATAAAAGACCTTATAAATTGCAAACTTGAATTGCTTCTTGAAGGACAAAGTTCAATATATTATATTGATATGCCATATAAAACAAGGATAAAGGATTTTAAAGAAGACCATAAAAAGACATTTCCTGGAATATGCAAAATCCTGCCACCAGAAGATGCATATAACCTGTCTTTTGATAAGTTCTGCATATGTACTGCACCTGGATGTGATTTTGAATATTTTTATAACAAGTATAACAGGGAATTTAACTTTATAGACCGTGGCAACAGCTTTTTTGAAATTGTCCCGTCTGGATGTTCTAAAGCAACAGGAATGAAGTTTTTAATGGATTATTATAATATTCCTGTAGAGAATACGTATGCAGCAGGAGACAGCACCAATGACCTGCCTATGATAGATTTTGCAGGAACAGGTATTGCAATGGGCAAAAGCCCTGCTACAGTTACCAGCCATGCAGATTATGTAACAAGCAGCATACTTGAAGATGGCATATATAATGCCATGAAACATTTTAAACTTATATAAATACATCTTCCTGCATTACTTATAAGCCAGTGCCCTTTACAGGCACTGGCTGTTGTTCTGTCAGCTTTGGCCTTTAGCAGTCTTTCCAGACAGTGTTTCAAGCACTGTTTTATAAACCATAATAAGATATGCGTCTATAAAACAATATTTATTGGAAAGAAATTCTACAAGCTTATAGATAAAACATGTACCCATAAGCATTACGCTTGCACATGTCACAAAATAATTTAAGTCCAATGCCAGAATTACTATATTAGCAGCAACATAAAAAATAAATACAGAAAAAAACTTACGCCCAATCTGAAGTGCTAAATAAAGTGTTTCTGCAAGCAGCTCTTTGCGTTCTTTTATATATTCACTGTTCTCTTCCTTTAGCTGCTCATACATATCCTTGAAAATCTTTTTATCCTGGATTTTAGTCTTGGAATAAGCATTTCTTATAACTTCCTCTTCACACATCTGTACATATGAAGTATATTTACTTTTTCCAAACTGCTTTTTTAAACATCTTTTAAAAACATTCATTAATAATACCCCGCCTTGGCTGCAACATTCTATTTTAATTTATGTGGTTTTTCACAATGCGTTCATATGAAATACACAAAAATATCACATAAATCTGTTAGCATTTTTATATGGATACCACTTGTAATTCCTGGTACAGTATCTATTAAACCTTCATCTGTCTTAATCTATTCTGTACCCTGTGGTATTCTTTGTACACCTTTTTTTCATAAATCTCATACAAGGCATATCTTATAGGGAATACCCGGGATATGCCTTGTATATTAATCCCCATACATTGTATTTAATATGTCTAATGCTTCATCATACTGGAAATTCTGTATAGCATCATACATTTCCTGGAGTTTACCTATATACTTTTCATTGCTTCCTGCAAGCATTTTCTCAAGAAGGTCTGTAATTTCAATATATTCGTAATTATCAATGCTTTCTTTTAATTTATTAAGGTTTTTAATAAATTCTGATTCTTCCATTTTAGTCCCTGGTTTTTTAGCAAGGTTTTTCTGGTTATAACAATCACATGCAATTTTAAGCTGGTGATGGAATTCTTTTACCATTTCCATATATTCACCTATCTGTGAAATTATATACATGCGCTGGTATTCCTTAGCAGATAATTCCATTTTCTGTGAATAACCTGCAAGCTTGTTTGCTGCAATATTCAGGAAAATTCCTTTAAGACTGTGGAAATGCATTGACATAGCTTCTAATTGTTCAGTATTCCTTATTTCTTCAAGTTTATTATAATGCTCTAAAATATTCCTTACAGAAACATTAAGGACTTTCATATAATTATCAAGGCTTCCTGCCATAAGGGCAATTCCTTCATCGTAATTAAGGCCTTCAACCAGAGAAAGAAACCCTGCGGAGTCAATACATTCTTCTTCTGGACAGCCTTCTCCAGCTTCCCCTTTTATAAAACCATACTGTTTAAGTTTTACCTCAAAATCTTCTATACGTAAAGGCTTTTTTATTACGCAGTCTGCACCTGCATCTGTAAACAGCCTGGTAACTGCTTCATCCACGGTAGCTGAAACCCCTATTACTTTAGGCTGGTTTTTACCATTTGATATCTCCATTATCTGTCTTGTTGTTTCAACCCCGTCCATTTCAGGCATAAGGTAATCCATAAGAACTATATCATAGAGTACACTCCTCACCCTTTCTACTGCCTCTATGCCTGATTCTGCCGTATCTGCCTTTATTCCATAACGTTCAAGCATTGCAGCCAGAACCATGACATTAACCATATTGTCATCTACAACAAGAACCCTTATGTTCCTCACAATAATATTTTCTTCCATATAAATCCCCCATGATATTTCCTTAAACCCAGGTAAAAACTTGCAGTCTAAAATGTCTTAAAACGGTATACTGTAATACTTTTAAACTGCTCCCCTGCCTTTAATACAGCATTTGGAAAACCTTCTGTATTTATAGCATTTGGAAAATTTTGTGTTTCAAAACATGCGCCACAGAAGTTCCCATAATGTACACCATCTTTGCCACCAGCTATATCAAGGTCATTAGCAGTATAAAGCTGCATTCCTGGCTGGTCAGTAAACACCTCCATAATACGCCCTGTGCTATTATCACGGAACTGTGCCACCTTTCTCATGCCATCCCCTGCACCATTCCTTAATACAAAGTTATAGTCATAGCCTGTTACTACATTGCCATATGCATCTTCTTTACCAATTCCATCCCTTAACTTCTTAAATTCCCTAAAGTCAAGTGCTGTACCTGCAAGCTCCTTTAACTCCCCTGTAGGTACAAGTATATCATTTACAGGTGTGTAACAGTCTGCTTCTATCTGTACTTCCTGGTCTAATACATCAGGACATTTATGTCCGCCTTTCCCAAGGTTAAAATAAGTATGGTTAGTAAAATTAATTATTGTATCCTGGTCACATTCTGCCTTATACCCTATTATAAGTTCATCGTCATCATCAAGTATATAAGTAACTGAATAATCAAGATTTCCTGGCAAACCCTGTTCACCATCAGGACTGCGCCTTGAAAATATAATTTTATCCTCTTCTTCAAACTCTTCATATACCACATCATACATACAGCAGTTGTACCTGAGATTGCCTCCATGCAAGCAGTTTGTCTCATCATTCTGGTCAAGCTTGTACTCCTTGCCATTTAAAACAAACTTTGCATCTGAAACCCTGTTGGCGTATCTTCCAATAGGTGCTCCAAAACTAGGTTTATTTACTTCATATGGTGCAGTTTCACTATAACCAAGTGCAATATCCTCAAATACACCATCCCTGCCAGGGACAATAATATCTGTAATAACTGCACCTAAATCAATAAATGAAACTTCCATGCCATTTTTATTCTTTAATGTATACTTTGTAACCTCATTGCCTGCTTTATCCACTCCAAACCTGCTCTTCGTAATACTCATTCTGTAACCTCCCAATAAATTTATAGAAAAAATAGCCTGGTCTTTAGTATATCAAATAAAAAATCACTTTACAAGTGATTTGATGGTTTACAGTTATCTTGTGTTTGTGTAAAAACGGACGGTTTCTTTGCCAGAGCCAGAATATTCCGTAAAAGGGGTACGCTTCCGCTACGATAAGCCACGCAGCGGCACATAAAGCCAGATATTTAATGTTCCAAAATAAACTTACGTTTATTCCGTAACATTAAATATCCAGCTTAAATGCCGGCGGGCTTAAAGTACCCCTTTTATGGAATATTACTGGCATCTGGCACCAGAAAACCTGTAATTATAAACCCATAAACCAATAAAACATTGGATAACAGGATAACTGCAAATTATATTTAGTGTAATTATTCTGCTGGACATTTATGTACATATGGATAAAATGCCGTACAATATAATTTACAGTTATTCTGCTAAATTTGCTGTGCCTTGGTAAAACTACAAAAAATACTTTCATATTATAGTTGTAAATTATATTTTGGAAAGTCAGATGATTTAGACGGGTAGAAGAACAATGGCATGATTTTTGTATAATGACTATTATATTATTTAGTAACTGACTAGCAGAATAATCAAGCCACCATATTTACAGTTATCTTATTATTATATGAAAAGCTGTATGGAGCTGCTAGTATTTAAGCACAGTATTAAATGTTCCGCAGGAACATAAGGGCTTTATACACTCATTGCGTGCGATGCCCAAACACAATGTCATTTAGTTAAGGGTTTATGAAAATATTTCTATAAAATGCCAAAGGGTAGATTAGCTGGCAAATTCCAAATGTGCTTACATGAACAAGCTGTACGAAGCCGCTGGTGCTTAAGCCCCGTATTAAATGTTCCATAGGAACATTGAGGGGCTTTATGCACCATTGCGTGCGAGTCCATACCAGACCGGCGAAAGCGTGCTTTGTTCATGTAAGGCACTTTGGATTTGCCAGCGCATCCCATTATTGTTAAATTCCAGCCTCTCCATTAACTAAATGATTACCATACCATAGCGCAAATGTGCCCACTGTATGGAATATTCTGGCCCTGATACGAAAAACCGTCCGTTAAAAAACAGAGATAACTTTTAAATTATTTTTTTTATGTATTTGCAATTCAGGCATTTTGTTATATAATAAAAGTAATATTATTAGTTCTGGATTAGGGAGAACAGAAAGCATATTAGTGTCCTGTACTGCACCAGGTTTAAATGGAAAGGAGGCCGCATATATGAGGATTGGCGGAACTGAAACAGTAGAAGTACAACAGTATAAGGGAGCAATGAACAGCCAGACAGAGGCAGTGGCAACAGATTCTGAAACAAAGAGTTTCCAGAACCAGATTGCAAGCGCACAGACACAGCTTCAGAAGCTGTCTGCTAATAATGAGATGAGTTCTGAGGAAAAGGCAAAGAAGCGCCAGGAAATACAAAAGCAGATTATGGAGCTTAACAATATGCTCAGGGAGCGTAAGGCAGAGCTTCGGAGGGAGAAGCAGCAAAAAGCAGCAGAAGAAGGAAATAGTGGTGAAGAACCGCTGCCAGGGCAGCAGGGGAAGCCAGAAACTGTACATATAGAAAGTAATACATCTTCATCACCAGGAATATCATCAAGGCATATGAAGTCACTTATTTCAGCAGATGCTGCAATAGACAAGGCAGAGCTGGCTGACAATATTTCTAATGAACTGGAAAGCCGGGTACAGGTTCTCCAAGGTGAAATAAGGCAGGCAGAAGCTAATGGCGGTTATGTAGAAGCTAAAAAGGGTGAGGTACAGTCCCTGGAGAATAAAGTAGCTAAAATATCTGGTGCAAAGGCGAACATTATAAATGGTGCTATAAGTGAAATGAAGCAGGCTGTAAAAGAAGCAGGAAAAGACTCCAAATCCAGCCAGGGCACAAGTGAAGCAGCAAAGAAGCCAGCAGATGTACCATCAAAAGACTTTACTACAAAGAAACAGCAGGTTGATATGTATACAAAAGGAAAAATGTTTTCTAATGTTGAATTCCATTTCTAATAACATGTATTTTAAGGATATTTAAAATGCCGCTTTTACCTGGCAGTTTGTTATACCAGGCAGAAGTGGCATTATTTGTGTATGTAAAATATATAGCTTTTATTTACTCATTTTTATTTTCTGGAAGTGGTTTTGCAATGCTGTCTGATGTATTATCTATTATATCTATAAGCTTGCTGGCAGCTTTCATAACAGAAATGTTATTGTCTGGAAGGTTTTGTGTTGCCGGTGCAGGTATACCAGTTCCAGAAATCAGGTTATTGTATTCTGTTTTTTTGCTAGTGCAGGTTTCTATAATGGAATTTAAACTTGTCTGTGCACTTACAGCAGCCTCTTGTCCAGAAGCAAGCTGTTTATAATAGTTACCAGCAGCGTCAGTATATTCTTCAGTTTGTGTGCCATCAGCGTTTGCTGCTTTTAATACAAACAGTTTTGAAAGTGTTGCTTCGTTAGCAGTTTCATTGCCTGTATTTGCTGCTATCATTTCAATTACAGACGGAATTTGCATCTGGAAGTCATTCCATACCTTGTTAATTTCATTAAGGGTTTTCTGTATAGGTTCTTTTTCCTGTTCATTTTCTTTTTCGTTAATAAGTTCATTTAATTTTGCCAGGTACTGGTTCTGTTGCAGGCTGCCTGTACGTTTAAATTTATTTATAAGTTCTGTAAGGGATTTTTCCGCTGCGGACTGTTTCGTTTCAAGCAGCATAATTTCCTGGCGTAGTGCTTTGATTTTCTCTGTCCTTTCTTTTCTTTCAGCAGGAAGCTCCTGTCCATTTGCATCTTTAGGAGTTGAACTGACAAGAGATGGTGATACAGATGCTGCCATCATATCAAGCACCCTTGCAAGCCCTTCTGGTGTGCCATGGTTTGTTGCACGTACATCAACATGGTATTTAGCAGAATTGTCAGAACTTCTGGTATTAGAACTGTGTGAACTTACACTTCCGCTTATATTAACTTTAACAATTCCAAGATTGAGTGAACCAGATGCTGTTGCACTTAAATCTGTTGCACTTTCACTTTTTTCGCTTTCCTTTACTTCCATATCAAATAAAATATTTACTTCATCAACCTGAAGGTTTGGGATTGGAACAATAGCAAGCATTGGCACATCAATTTTCATTTCATCTTCATTTGTTGTGCCATCTTCATTAAAAGACTTTTTTTCAAACTGGAAAGATGCTTTTCTGGTATTTCCATTCTCGTCAAACCCAACTTTATTTATAAAATTTGCAGTACTGTCTGCAAGCTGCATACTTGCATCTGCCGCTGCACGAAGCGGGCCGCCAATTAAATTCTGCATATCAAGCCCTGAAAACTGGTCTCCTATAGCCATATATAACCCTCCTTTTAGAATTATTTATATTTTGTTTATAGTTATTTTGTCTATAAATACTGGGGTATAATCTGTAAGTGCAATATAAGGAACGCTAATTTTCTTTGTGTTATCTGATGCAATATATAGCATTTTTAAAGAACCATCTGGCATAAAATAAAATTCAAGTCCAGAAAGATATTCTTCCAGAAGCAGGATATTAAGGTGCTTTTTTAATATGCTATTATATCTGTCAAGTATATTTTCCATCTGGTATACCATTAATCTTGTAACCATATTGGTTTTCTCTGGAAACCAATATGGTATGTTGTCTGTTGCATTACTAGTTCATGTTCACCAATTGCGTAGCGTCCAATTGTAATATCTTTTCCAATAATTATGCCTTTGGGACATTCATTAAGACATTTGTTAAGAAAGTCTGCCTGTGCTTGTTTTGACTGTGGGGACAAAGGATTATTAGGATTAACACTGCCAATAGTAATTATTTTTACAAAATGTATATCTTCAAAAGTTTTTTTATTATTATTCTGCAATGTAAATTCCTCCTTCTTCTAATTCCGTAATCTTATTCTCTAACATGGCTTCTTGGATTTTAAGGATTTTAGCAAGAATATCTTGTTTCATGTTCTCATATTTCTGTTTATTAAATTCTTTGTCCTCTATAAAGAAAGAGTTATTTGCTGCTTCATTTTCTTTAATAAATTCTGAAATATCATTATAAAGCCCATGCAGAATATCTGCCTGTTTTTGCAGGTTTCTTTTTTGGTCAAAACTGGCTTGTAACGTTTCTGGTACAGTCCGGGTGCTGGTTAATGGAGATGCCCCTAATTTTTTAGAAACAGGGTTTGTGTCCAGTGCATCAGCAATCCGCATATAACCTTCAGTTACACCAGCAGATTTTAACTTTATCTTATATTCTATTTTAGGAAGTTCATCAGTTTTTCTTGTCTGTGGTGAGCAAATCCTGGCAACAATACTTTTTTGGCTTTTTTGGTCTTCTGAAACAGCTACCTCAGCATGGAAACCTACTTCGGCATTTTTAATATTAAGGCTGGGAATTTGTATAAGTGACAAAAGAGGTACTTGTATTTCAACTTTTTCTATATATGTATCATTATTTTCAGAAGGGTGAAGTTTATCATACTCTATATTAAGCTTTTTTAAAAATAATACCTCTTCATTGCCAATATGTTTTACAGTTCCAAGGCTCTTAATATTATCAATAAATGATGTGCTAAGTCCCATATTAGATAAAGCAACTGATTTTAGTGGTGCGTATACCAGTTCATCCAGAGGAAAAAACTGGCTTGTACTGTTTGTAGTTTCATCTGTCTGGCAGGATTTTGTTTCATGCTTGTCCGCCGCCTGTCCTTTATTATCCTGCATACCAGTGATATTGTTTTTTTCTGGGTTTATATCCATATGTATTTTTCTTCCTTTCTAATATGGTATAAAAAATAGTATAAAACTGTTAAAAGTTTTGTATGTATTAATTATATGCAGGAGAACTGGCAAATAGAACAATAATATAAGAATATTTGACAAATTATGAAAATATAATTAATGCCCTGTACAAGCCTGGAATGTTCCTGCATGTACAGAGCATTGATTTATACGAAATCTTCTATATGTTCTGAATATTCTGCTAATGCCTCTTTGCTGTTTAATTTTTTAAATAATTCTATACATTCTTCCCCATCAAGGTATTCCCTGACATAAAATGTCAGCAGGAGTCCAGGGCAGTTCTTATTTTTATATGTATTAAAACGGATAAGTGCATTCTGGCAGCTTTCAATTGCCTTGTCACGGTGGGTGCAAAAGGCATCTTCTTCATAGACATCATAATTGTCCAGTTCTTCTGAAATACTGTCAAAATCATCTGTTTCCCATAAGTCCCATTCTTCTTCACAATATTTATAGTAATAGTATTCTTCATCACCAGGGTCTGAAGTTTCTTCTAAATTGTGTGTAGTATTAGCAATTACCCATACTGAATCAGCATCACTTGAAAGGCTTAATGAAAAAATATAAATATCATCGTGTTCCTTTAATAGTTTTGCAAGGGTATTTTCCATTTGTAATACAAGCCTGTCCTCAAATTTCTTATAATCAAACATGTGGTTTACCTCCTTGTCTGGTATATGGTATCTTGCAGTAATTCCAGAGTATGTTTTTTTCAGGAAAATATTTCTAAATAAAATTTTATCATATACCATTAAAAAGTCAATAAATATATGGGCTTTTTAAAAGGCACGTCCGTTTCACAAACTTTTATACATTAAAATTGCAGATATAAGATAATTTCCATGACACATCCTGGGTATTTTAAATGAATTAGCACTCGCCTCTTGACTTGGCTAACAAAAAGTGGTATGATTGCTTTCAACAAAAAGTGGTAACATTATCATATAGGTTTAACCAGATTTGGAGGTGTTAATATGAATATTAGTAAATTTACACAAAAATCACAAGAAGTTGTACAGAACTGCGAAAAAGTTGCAATGGATTATGGACACCAGGAAATTGCACAGCCACATTTGCTTGCTTCGATGATAGCTGTTGAAGACAGCCTTATAAGAAAACTTATTGGGAAAATGGATATTGAGCCAGATGTTTTTATGGCACAGATAGACGGGCTTTTAGCAAAGCGCCCAAAAGTAACAGGAGGGCAGCTCCATATAGACCAGTATTTAAACCAGACATTAATATATGCAGAAGATGAAGCAAAGCATATGGGGGATGAATATGTTTCAGTTGAACATTTATTTTTAAGCCTGCTTGCACATCCGGACAAAGATATTAAGGCACTTATGAAACAATGCCAGATTACAAAGGAAAGGTTTTTACAGGCATTATCAAAAGTAAGGGGCAACCAGAGGGTAACAAGTGACAATCCAGAGGCAACATATGATACGCTTGAAAAATATGGTGCAGACCTTGTTGAGAAAGCCAAGGATGGCAAATTAGACCCTGTTATTGGCAGGGACAATGAAATCCGCAATATTATAAGGATACTTTCACGTAAAACGAAAAACAACCCTGTACTTATTGGTGAACCTGGTGTCGGCAAGACAGCAGCAGTTGAAGGGCTTGCACAGCGTATTGTGCGTGGTGATGTGCCAGAGGCACTGAAAGACAAGAAAATATTTGCACTTGATATGGGTGCACTTGTAGCAGGTGCTAAGTACCGTGGTGAATTTGAAGAGCGCCTTAAGGCAGTCCTTGAAGAAGTCAGGAAAAGTGACGGGCAGATAATCCTGTTTATTGATGAGCTCCATACAATAGTAGGGGCTGGCAAGACAGATGGTGCTATGGATGCAGGAAATATGTTAAAGCCAATGCTTGCACGTGGTGAACTCCATTGTATTGGAGCGACTACATTAGATGAATACCGCATGTATATTGAAAAAGACGCTGCACTTGAAAGAAGGTTCCAGCCTGTAATGGTTGCAGAGCCTGCTGTGGAGGACACTATTTCAATATTGCGCGGGCTGAAAGACAGGTATGAGGTTTTTCATGGTGTTAAAATAACAGATGCTGCACTTGTAGCGGCAGCAACATTATCAGACAGGTATATATCAGACCGTTTCCTGCCAGACAAGGCTATTGACCTTGTGGATGAAGCGTGTGCAATGATAAAAACAGAACTTGACAGCCTGCCTGCGGAACTTGATGAAGTACAAAGAAGGATTATGCAGTTTGAAATAGAAGAAGCAGCACTTAAAAAGGAGAATGACAACCTTTCAAAAGACCGCCTGGCAAACCTGCAAAAAGAACTGGCAGAATTAAAAGACAGTTTTACATCCCAGAAAGCAAAATGGGATGAGGAGAAATCTGCCGTTGATAAGGTTAATAAACTTAAAGAAAGCATAAACAGTGTCCATACAGAAATGGAAGCGGCTAAAAGGGACTATAATCTTGAAAAACTTGCAGAATTACAATATGGCAAACTGCCAGGGCTTGAAAGGCAGCTTGCAGAGGAAGAAGAAAGAGTAAAAAATAACAATAATACACTTGTACAGGAAAATGTTACTGATGATGAAATTGCTAAGATTATTTCAAGATGGACAGGAATTCCTGTTGCCAGGTTAAATGAGGGGGAGCGTGAGAAAACGCTGCATCTTGAAGAAGAACTCCATAAACGTGTAATAGGACAGGATGAAGGTGTAAAGCTTGTATCAGAAGCAATACTGCGTTCCAAAGCTGGAATAAAAGACCCTTCAAAACCTATTGGTTCTTTCCTTTTCCTTGGGCCTACAGGCGTAGGCAAAACAGAACTTGCAAAAACACTTGCAGCAAGCCTGTTTGATGATGAGAACAATATGGCAAGGATTGATATGAGTGAATATATGGAGAAATATTCTGTTTCAAGGCTTATAGGAGCACCTCCGGGATATGTAGGGTATGAGGAGGGCGGACAGCTTACAGAAGCAGTAAGAAGGAAACCATATTCAGTTGTACTTTTTGATGAAATAGAAAAAGCACATCCTGATGTATTTAATGTATTGTTACAGGTGCTTGATGATGGGAGGATTACAGACTCGCAAGGACGTACAGTTGATTTTAAAAATACAATACTTATACTTACATCTAATATTGGTTCACCATATCTTCTTGATGGTATTACAGAAGATGGAAGCATAAGCAGTGAAGCCCAGGAACTTGCAATGAACGACTTGCGTGCAAGCTTCAGGCCTGAATTTTTAAACAGGCTGGATGAAATAGTTATGTTTAAACCACTGACTAAAGAAAATATCAGTGGAATTATAAATATCCTTCTTGATGGATTAAACAAACGGCTTGCAGACAGGGAAATAAAAGTACAGCTTACAGATGCTGCAATAAAACTGGCAGCAGATGAAGCGTATGAGCCAAGCTTTGGTGCACGCCCTCTTAAAAGATACCTGCAAAAAAATGTTGAAACAATACTGGCAAGGGAAATCCTTAGTGATAAGGCAAGGGCAGGTGATACAATAGTAATAGATAATATAGATGGAAAACTTGGGATAAGATAATACTTTATAAAAATATAACTGCGTAATAATATAAATATTTAGATAAAATGGCAGATGCATATAAAAGC
>CAJTRU010000088.1 GCA_910579085.1 uncultured Lachnospiraceae bacterium
AGCGGAAGCGTACCCCTGTATGGAATATTGTGGCTCTGGCACTAAAAACCGTCCGCCAGTCCAACACCAACAAAAGATAACTGGAAATTATCCCGCTTTATCTATGGATATTTTATAAATAAACACATATGTATATAATATATTCTATAAAGGATGCAGCATATGTATAATAAAACTGCTTTTTATGCACGTATTTCAAAGGCAGACCAGCGGAACAGTTCTATAAGTAACAGTATTAAAAACCAGACTGGCATACTTTATAATGCTGTTTCTGTCTTAAATTCTGCCAATAATAATATTCCTATAAGAAATGACAGCATACAGGTTTTTGTTGATGACGGATACAGCGGCAGAAGTGCCAGACGCCCTGCTTTTAGGAAAATGCTTGCCAAGGCTGTACTTGGTGGAATTGATACTATATTAGTTAAAGATTTTTCACGTTTTAGCAGGGAACATATCTTAATGTCTGAATTTCTTGAACAGGTTTTTCCAGAAAGGGGTATACGCTTTATTTCTGTAGCAGACTGCTATGACAGCGCAAAAAACCATACAAGCCTTTCAACTTCTTTTAAGAGCCTTTTTAATGAATATTACTCTAAAGATATCTCACATAAAGTTAAAAGCGTATTATCTGCTAAAAAAGAAGCTGGCAGCTACTGCATGGCAAATGTGCCATTTGGTTATAACAGAGCCTCCTGTAAAGATGGCAGTATAAATATAAACATTGGAGAAGCAGAAATAGTACACAAGATATTTTCACTTGCAGCAGACGGCTTTAACTGCCGTGAAATTGCAGATATACTAAATACAGGAGGCTTTTTTGCTGGAAGAAAATATTCAGAATGGAATTCCTCTTATATCTGGTCTGTAATTAATAATCCGTTTTATACTGGCATACATGTATGGCACAAGTATGAGTCTGGCGTAAGGCTTCCTAAAGAATACTGGAAAACGGGTACTGGAAAACATAGTGCAATTGTAAGCATGGAACTTTACAATAAAGCCAGGCAAGGTACATGCAAAAGTTCCCCGAAGGGAAGACGGCATATTTTTCATGGAATTACTAAATGTAAGACATGTCATAAAGCACTATGTGCTGGAAGGCGCCAAAAGGAATTTCTTTGTTGTAACCATTGCCAGTCTGGTGAATTAAAAAAAATCCAGACAGATACCCTTTTTGAAATATGCCTTGATAAAATAAATTCTGAATTTTTAAAACAATCCTGCCATTTTAAAGATAAAAATATCTTAACTGGAATACTGGCAGACAGCAGACAATGCAGCCTTAATGATAAAGAACTTTTGCTTCACAATTTTATACATAAAATTGAAATAGGCAACAGCCATGATATTGATATTTTCTGGAAGTTTTATTTATAAAAATATGAACTGCCAATAAACTTTTTAATTGTTTTAAGTTCCCTTGATAATGCTTATGGAAATATTTTTATTTTAATTATAAAACTAACGGTTTAATTATTGACATTAATACTACATTTTTATATAATTAAACTGTCAGTTTAATTATCAGCCAGGGCATAATAGTAGTTTTTAATAAAAGGGATGGTGGTTATATGGGGATTTTTTCTGGTATTCTATGTTTAATTTGTTTCTGCCTTTTACTGGCAAAAGCAGCAACTTCAAAGCTGCATTTTAAAAATATTGATAAACTTCTGCTTAAAATACACAAACCTGTTAGTTTATTTTGTGTTATAATATGTTTTGTACATATTTTTTATGTTGTCCCAATACTTAAAAACCGGAATATGCTTATTGTAATTTCTGGAATTACTAGTGTTTTATTGATGGTTTTATTGGTTTGTTTATGCCATATAATAAAAGATAAAAAGAAAAATTTATTTTGGCACAGAACAATGGCTGTTCTTATGGCCATAGGTATTATATGCCATTTTATTTCATATATAATAGATTTTAACAACTATAAGCAAATTGTAGCAGATATAGAAATTGATAACATTAATCTGGCAAATGTTGCAGATGGTTTATATACAGGGGAATATGATGCAGGTTATATCTACGCTAAGGCAGAGATTAAAGTTAAAAATGGTGTAATTGTTTCAATTAACCTTTTGGAACATAGAAATGAACGGGGCAAGCTTGCAGAAAATATTATTGGAAATATAATATCAGAGCAGAAAATTGATGTAGATATAATAAGCGGAGCTACAAATTCCAGCAATGTTATAAAAAAGGCAATTGAAAAAGCAGTTAAAAATAAATAGCTGCATACATATAAACAAGAAAACCAGCAAGACAAAATACGTGAAAATGTATTTATGTTAATTGGATAAAATACCAGTAACGGGCTTGCAGATTATGTTTCCGATGATTTTGGTATTATATATGACAGTATTATATTAAACTACAAGGACAAATGGCTGGATAAGCTTATTGATAAATGCACTCTGTTCCCCTCCCACCTGTTTTGAAACAGTTTCCTGGTTTTTACACAGCACCAGCTTTCTTCCCGAAGATTTTTCTATGCCAAAGGTATTCTTTTTATCATAATAAGACAGTTTCTTATACTGCTCATGTTTTTTATGTCAGACTTATCTTATAAAAATTGTCTTACACCTCTTAATTGTAATATACATTTCCCATTGTCCATTAATGCAACTTCATCTGGCGGCATTAATTTTTTGCCACATTGCCAAGTGAAGAATTCAATTTTTCTTTCCATACATTTTTCATACATATAATTTTACATGCAAGTCCTATATTATATAATGCCAAAAAACTTATCAAAATTTAAAAACCAGAAACATTAATTGAAGCAAATCTTAAACATTTACGAGGATTACAAGATAAAACGTAAAAAATGATAAAATTTATCTTGACAGTTTCGATATACGGCCGTATAATGTATTATACAATAGTATAAAGGAGGAATTAATATATGGGAAATACGCTAAAAAAATTAGGTGAGGCAGAACTGGAAATTATGCAGGTGATTTGGGACAATGAAAATCCTGTAACTTCAAATTATATTTTAAAAGAATTACAGGAGCGGAGGAAATGGCAGCTTTCCACGTTAATGACATCATTATCAAGACTGGCTGATAAAGGATTTATCAGTTGTGACCGTTCAACGGGAAGAAACCTGTATACTCCAGTTATTCCAGAAAATGAATACAAGACTAGAGCAAGTAAACATTTTCTCGAAAAGCTGTATAATAATTCAATACAAAATATGATAACTGCACTATATAGCAATAAAGAAATCAAAAGTTCTGATATACAGGAACTCAGAAATTTTTTGGATAGATTGGAGGACGAATGATGGGAAATATATTTTTATCTATTTTGGGAATTTCAATATCTATTGGATTAATCGTTATTGGATTGGTTTTTCTGACACCATTTTTAAACAAAAGGTATGCTGCAAAATGGAAATACCTTGTTTGGATTTTTCTTGCGTTACGGCTGCTTATTCCTTTTAGCGGGGCAAATTGGCAGCATGTTATTGACAGGATGTCACAACCAGAAGTTGAAACGGGTTCTGGACTGGAAGAAAATAATTCAAACAATCCAACTGGCATAGCAACGCCATACCGGGGAATTGTTGTTGAGATGCCTGCCCAGATAGCTGCCCCAATCAAAGCCCCGTCTGAAAAAAATACAGCAGATATAACCATGCTTGATATAATGGCTCTTGTCTGGATAATTGGCAGCCTGGTTTTTATATCTGTACATCTTACTAGTTATTCCCATTATAAAAGGCAGGTAGTAAAAAAGGGGAGAATGATAACAGACACACGTATTTTAAACCAGGTATTCCAGCTCAAACGTGAATTACATATCAGGCGTACAGTATGTGTGATGGAATACGATGAAGCTGGAAGCCCTATGATAATAGGCTTTATAAAACCTGTTTTAGTTTTGCCAAAAGAGCAGTATGATTCTGATGATTTGTTTTTTATTTTAAAACATGAGATGGTCCATTTAAAAAGGGGTGATGTGTATCTTAAACTTCTTTTCGTAACAGCAAATGCTGTCCACTGGTTCAATCCAATAATCTGGATTATGCAGAAGGAAGCTGTTATTGATATGGAACTGTCCTGTGATGAAAGAGTTACAAAAGGCTCAAGTTTTGCATTGCGGAAAGCATATACAGAAACATTATTGTCCATGCTTCATAAGCAATGTGCCAGGAAAACTGCATTATCAACACAATTTTATGGAGGAACAAAGATTATGAAAAAACGTTTTAAAAATATATTGATAAAAAACAGAAAGAAAAACGGGATATCTGTATTGATATGTACGGTTGCCCTGTCAATCACTTTGGGAATGACTGTAGGATGTTCTGTTACAAAAGAGTATACGGAAAAAGAAAATACCAGAAACGTGGACACTGCAAATGAAGATATAGAAAATGTATCCAGACAGTCCAGGCTGGAATTTGCCCAGACTGGCCAAGTGCCTGTTGACAATTCCTCTGCTGATAATAATACATTGGAAAATAAAATTACTCTTACCTTTTCAAAAGAAGGAGAACAGGAACAAAAGCAGGCTACACTTGTGGTTGGTGATGGCTATTCTTTCTATCTGCCAGATGATGAGAAGTGGTATCTTTCTGCTCCTGGCCTGTGGAAAACAGATATAAATGAACAGACCGCACTTTGGATAACGCATTTTGAAGGTAAACCAGAGAATTATGTGAACCAGAAACTTAAAAGTGATGGTTATAAAAAGGTGGACTCCTATAAATGGTGGAAACAGGAAGAAGATTTATTATATTATGCCGAACAGAAAGTGTTTGAAAATGACGTATGGACAATATTATATTCTTATCCAGCAGACTTTGAAGAGGGATGGGGAAGAGAATTTCCTGTGATTGTGAATACATTTGCGTTATCAAATGGAACAGATAATGAAAATCTGGATAATACCACAGGAACAAGCGGATATTTAGAAGCTGGGGATTGCCAGAAAATCAGAACTATTCTAGAGGCATTTGCAAAATCATATTTCAATGGAGATGTTGATGCTATCCAGAAGTTTCTGGCAAGTACACATAAAGGAAAAGCTGATATATATGAAAGTACAGGAACTGTAAGTGATTTAACAGTGAAGGGATTGTCAGATACTGATGAGAAAAAGATTGAAAATGGAAAATGTAATGTTTCCATAGAATTCAGGGACAGTAACTATGAAGATATGTTTATGTATCTAACGTTTATACTTGTCAAAGAGCAAGGTGAATGGAAAATACAATTTTATGGTATTGAAGGATAAAAGAATTTATAGTGTCCCTTACCTGATATATTTGAAAAACAGCCCTTTTCTAAAAGAAAAGGGCTGTCCATAGTACAGGCAAAGTATCTTTATTGCCATAGATATCCAGTGGATATGCTTTTGGATTAGATATTATTCTGCTGTTATTACCCTTATAATATTGGTTGTTCCTGATATTCCAAGAGGCACTCCTGCTGTTATTACAGCAAGCCCGCCTTTTTCAATATAACCACTCTCCTGTGCTGCTTTCATTGAATTTTTAAATAGTTCTTCTGTATCTGTTTCCTCATTAATCATTACAGGCATTATTCCCCATGACAGGCTCATCTGGTAATAAGTTTTCTTTGATGGTGTACACCCTATTATTGGTGAATATGGACGGTATCTTGAAATCATCCTTGCAGTCCTGCCAGCCTTTGTAATAGTAACTATTGCAGCAGCATTAATGTCTATCGCTGTCATGCATGTAGCATGTGATATTGCATCTGTTACATCTGGTTTGTCCATTTTGGCAAGTATTTTAAACCTGTTATTGTAATCAATATCCCCTTCTGCAAATTCAGTTATATCAATCATTGTTTTTAATGCTTCCACAGGGTAACTTCCTGCCGCTGTTTCGCCTGACAGCATTATTGCGCTCGTACCATCATAGATTGCATTAGCAACGTCCGTTGCTTCTGCCCTTGTAGGCCTTGGGTTCTTCATCATTGAATCAAGCATCTGTGTAGCAGTAATTACTATCTTATCTGCATTATAAACCTTTTTAATAATTTTTTTCTGGATTACAGGTACTTCCTGGAGTGGTATTTCTACACCCATATCGCCCCTTGCAATCATTATACCATCAGAAACCTCAAGGATTTCGTCTATATTGTCAACACCCTGCCTGTTCTCAATTTTAGAGATAATTTTTATATTATTACAATTCTTTTCTTTGAAAATCTCCCTTATCTTTAGAATATCATCTGCACTTCTTACAAATGATGCAGCAATATAATCAACATCATTTTCAATACCAAATATTATATCAAGCCTGTCTTTCTCACTAATATAAGGCATACTAATATTTACATTAGGCACATTTATGCCCTTATGGTCTGATACAGTGCCTCCATTAAGAATACGGCACACAATGTCTGTGTCTGTTACTTCTTCTGCTTCCATTTTAATAAGGCCATCATCAATAAGGATAATTGTACCCTTTTTAACATCACCTGGAAGCCCCTTGTACGTTATTGAAGCCTCTTTTTCATTGCCTTCCACTGCCCTTGATGTAAGTGTAAAAAGTTCCCCCTCACAAAGTTCTGCCTTGCCTCCTGAAAAATTGCCAAGCCTTATCTCAGGCCCGCTTGTATCAAGCAGTATTGCAACAGGCAGCCCTAATTCCTCACGCATCTTTTTAACTTCATTCATTGTTTCAAGGTGTCCTTCCCTTGTCCCATGTGAAAAGTTAATCCTTGCAGTATTCATGCCATTTAGCATAAGTTCACGCAAAACACCGTCTTTCTTGGTTGACGGGCCCAATGTACAGATAATTTTTGTTTTTCTCATATCCAGCCTCCATTTTGGTAATTTTAAATAATATAATTTTATTATGTTACATATTGAAGTATTCCATCAATAAAACCAATACCTGTTTTATACAGCCAGTATAAAAAGACTATTGCAAGCAGCCACACAAGTGCCTTATACATAATATACCCAATTATAAAATTTTTCTTATGCCTTGATGTCTTTTTCCTGATTAATAGTACAAGCATATAGAAAAAACCAAATACCGGGATATTAATCCAGCAAATTGTCTGGAACCATGAACCTGCTTCTGCAAAACTAGCACCTCTTCTCTTTCTCTGCACTGGTTTTCTTTCTATATGTACAGGAACTTGGGTTTCCTGTGCTGCCTGGCTGTCTTCAGGGATGTCAATATCCTCTTTTTTATCTTCATCTTCTTGTCCATTATACAGTTCCAGCACTTCTTCCAGGGACATTTTTCCATTTTTCCCATATTCCTCCATAAGAACCTCCATTCTTACTAAAGCCTGCCTTATAATACTGCCTGCATCCAGTTTAAACTTCCGGGACGCCTGTTTCTGATGGTTCTTCTCCCTGCGGGTCCACAGGCACAGGTGTATCACTTACAGCAGGGCGGCTGTATTCATCATATGTAGGCAGCGACTGTATCTCTTCCTTATATTCATCATACAAGGCTTTTAATGAAGCATATTCACTATAACCAGAACATGCATCCAGTGCT
This sequence comes from uncultured Lachnospiraceae bacterium, assembly GCA_910579085.1. Classification (GTDB taxonomy): domain Bacteria; phylum Bacillota; class Clostridia; order Lachnospirales; family Lachnospiraceae; genus Butyribacter. Next base: position 7,514 of record CAJTRU010000088.1, read on the forward strand.
TCTTTTGCCAGTTTAATCATTTCATCCATGCCAGAAGGCTGGTATTTATGCCCATGCAGACGCTTTATCCTTGTTTCTGCAAGCTTTACAGCAGTTTTATGATTGTAGTCTTCCCTTGCTGACTCCGAACTCCTTCTGGCGGCTTCTGCAATACGCTCATTCTCCTCTGCCTGTTGTTTCTCATATGCTTTTACGGCTTTATCCCACTCAACAGTTTCATCATGCAGTGACTCATACTTATTTTTAAGGCGCTTTGAAAAACTCTTCCTCACATCATCATCAGCTATGTTTGCAACCATATCCCTGGTCTTAATATATGCTTCTTCAAATCTATAATAATCTGCAAGGTTTTTAATTGCCATTTTTTCAAAAGCTTTAAGCTCTTTATTAACCTGCTTCTGGTATTCCCTGTCCCGTAATACCTTTGCATCTTCTGCCTTTTCATCAAGTATTACTGTTGAAAAATAATCCATGCCCTCCTTACGCCCGTCTTCTGGCGTTATGGCTGTACCTTCAATTATGCTGCCCTTTTTATCATACTTTGCAAGACGTATTGTAACAGGCATATCAAAGTCAAGCGGTTTTAACCCTGTATGTATCTTATTCATGTAATCTCTCCAGATTACACCTGGTATAGAAGCACCTGAAGCGCCTGGCATTGCCCTCGGTGTATCATACCCTGCCCATACTACTGTTGTATAATATTTTGTATATCCACAGAACCATACATCTTTGCTTGAATTAGTAGTGCCTGTCTTTCCTGCACAAATCTGTTTTCCATCAAGCTTCAGTGCCCTTCCTGTACCATATGGCTCATTAATCACGCCTTTTAACACATCAGTCATCATCCATGCAGCATCTTTGGAAAATACTTGTGTTTTCTGGTTATTATTCTTATATATTGTGCCATCTGATACACGTTCTATCTTCTTAATGCATGTCCTGTCACTGTAACTGCCATTATTAGCAAGTGTATTATAGCCTTTCGCCATATCAACAACACGCACACCTTCTGTAAAACCTCCAAGTGAAAGTGCCATATTGTCATTATCTATATAGCTTATATTGCGGAAATGCAGTTTTTCAAGGTAAGAAAGCCCATAAGCAGGCGTAATTGTTTCAAGCACCTGCCACGCAACTGTATTAAGCGACCTTGAAACAGCTTCCCTTATCCTTATATTGCCATGATAGCCTCCGCCAGCATTTTCAGGGCCGTTTTCAAACTTATGGTCATCAACAAGTGTTGACGGTGAATAAACCCCGGATTCAAAACCTGGCGTATAATCTATAAGTGGTTTTATTGAACTCCCTGACTGTCTTGCAGCAAGGTAAGCCCTGTTAAATTCATCCTGGTTCCCACGTCCCCCGACTATAGCCACAACATAATTAGTATCATTATCAATACATACTGCTGCCCCCTGCAATGCATATTTGCCTGTATCAGAATCCTTCTCTGTGCTATATGACAGCCCTTCATTTATGGATTTCTGTAACTTCTTCTGCTTTTTCATATTAATAGAAGTATAAATCTTATATCCTCCAGAACGGATATCTTCGCATTTCTCACCATACACTTTTGAATATCTTTCTTTATAAGCCTTGTAGTCCTTTGCATCTTTAAAAATATACTGGAACTGGAAATCCTCTTTTTCCATAAGTGCATTGGCAGCACAATGTATCGCATAACTTACTACATAATTTTCATTTTTGCTGTCTTTTGTATACTGCTTAACCCTTATTTTGGTTTTGACAGCAGAATTATATTCCTTTTTATTAATCACGCCCTCATCATACATTGTTTTTAAAACCCTGTTCCTTTTTTTCAATGAGTCTTTAGGATTAATAACAGGGTCATATGCAGACGGGTTGTTAGAAAGCCCTATAAGCAGGGCGGCTTCCTGTGGTTCAAGTTCTGATGCCTCTTTGTCAAAATAATACCTGCTTGCAGCACCCACTCCGTAACATCTGTAACCATAATAGTTGCTGTTGCAGTAATATTCCATTATCTGTGCCTTTGTAAATTCTGCTTCAACTGCTGGCGCAAGCAGTATTTCCGCCATCTTCCTTGTATAGCTTTTCTCCTGTGTAAGCAGGTTGTTTTTAATTACCTGCTGTGTAATAGTACTTCCACCTTGTGTAATACGCATATTGTTTTTTAAAAGTGCAATTCCTGCACGCATTGTCGCAACAATATCCACCCCGCCATGTGTTTTAAAACGCCTGTCCTCAACTGCAATATAACCATCATAAATATATGATGAAATCTCATTTATTGGGACATATTTATACTGCCCGGCATTAACAGAGCCAGCAATATTGCCTTTTGTGTCATATACTATAGTGTCTTCCTTCATAATAAAATCTTCTTCGCTGAAGTTAGCCATCTTGTCAAAAACAACTTCCCTTGCCTCCGTAAACATAGGAAGGACTTTAACATATACACAAATTCCTGCAATAATGCAAAGCATAAGTACTGACGCAAGCACGCCCATAACAGTACCTAGAATATTACATAAAACACCAAGATAACTAAAGACAGTACCTAGAATTATATGTATTAAATACCCCATTCCCCTTATAGCTTTTTTAATTACACCCATAAACCTGTATCCTCCATAAGCAGCCATACAGACCAGCTATAACCTGCACTGCCATAGGCATCTGCTGCTTGTTTATAGCCTTGCAGCCAGCCTGTAACTGCAAGGTTCAATTTACGGACAAACATTTTTTTAATTATACAGCTTTTTGGATATTATGTAAAGACTTGGGAATTTTCTCTACGTCCATTTCATAAATTTGTCCATAATGCAAGAATGTATAATAATTTGCAGTTATCCAATTTATTACATTTTTTGTGATATGGACATAATTTTCATATTTCTCTTGACTTTTCAAAATAAATCCTGTATCATAACACTTATGACCAAAACAATATTTTAAGTCACAAAAAAGGAAAAGCATCAAAACTTATTTACCAGAAGTATGATAAAAATAATTTTTTATATGGCTCTAATTATGAATATCAAAAATAAAGATATTCTTCCATATAATCATATGGAAACCTTTAATTTTATGGTTAATAATTTAACTGACAGTTTATATGAATAACAGGAGGTATTAAAAATGGATATAGAAGTTATAAGAAAAAATAATACAGAGATTGCAATTGTGAACAGTGATGAACTGCTGGTTACAGATGTGCAGTCTGCTTTAGATTTAATTATGACAATAAAATATGAAACAAAATGTACAAATATTGTTATAAACAAGGAAGCTATTACAGATAGTTTCTTTATACTAAGCAGTTGCCTGGCAGGGGAAATATTACAGAAATTCGTCAATTATGGCATAAGGTTTGCAATTTATGGTGACTTTTCAAAATATACAAGCAAACCTTTGAAAGATTTTATGTATGAGAGCAATAATGGAAAATATATTTATTTCCAGCCAGATGTTTCCCTTGCTGTTGACAAACTCTCTGGCAGCACCAAAAACTAGAAATGGAGAAGCTATTAATAATGGCTGGCAAAATAAAAAGCTTTAAACTTAATGTCTGTAAAACTTTTTCTATAAATTTATACAAATTAAAGAAATAGCTGGTCTTCTATGATAGAATAAAAATCATAGAAGGCCTTTTATTATACCATAAGAAAAAACTGAATTCTGTAAACACTACAAATTATTTAACCATTCATACAAAATTTCTGCTGAACTTTCAACAAACTTGTCCATATGTTCCTCATTCAGATATGGGTAATGCCTGTTTAAATTTTCTCTCTTTTCATTATAAAAATCTACAATATACTTTCGGCGGCTGCTAAAAGCATCTTCTGTAAATCCATCAATATATGTATTTTTAAACCCATCTGCATTTTTATAGATTTTAAAAGCATGGCACAGCGGGTTTTTAGACAGATAAAGAAAATCAAGGTCATACCAGTCTGCTTTCATTTTCCAGATAAATGCTTTTTTATCTTCTGCTACTTCTTCTTTATGTTCTTCCAGGCATACATCTGCTATTTTTTCCTGCCACAAAATATCTGTCATAAGATGTGCCAGATACCCCAGATAAAATGAATACTGCCTGGAATTATAACTTTTCTGCATTTCTTTTGTAAAATACCTGCTAATGTATTTACTAATTTGTATTTTCCTATTCTCATCCTTGAAATGCGAAACCTTGCCTGATGGAATATAATAACTCCAGTCATCACTTGGTACACCACTGTCAGGTGCAATATTTCCCACAACAAACTCTGTTTCTTCAAGATTTTTAAATTTATGCAAAAGCAAATCTGCAATACGTATATGTACCATCCATGAAGCCATATTTTACCCTCCCCCTTTATTATTTTTCCTATTACATAGCCTGGCATAAAAACACCATTTTGCATATATTGTATATAATATCTACCATCCAATATGCTGTTTATGGTCATATCCTTCTAGTTCTGTTTTCTTTTCTTCCAGTTTACGGCTTCTGCTACGGTACTCTTCCTGTGGTATAATACCCTCCTGGTAGTACCTCTCAAGACATTCTTCAAAATCCTTTAAAGCCTCATGTGCCATATCTTTATAATTATTCTGGCAGCCCATTTCCATAGAATTCCACAGTCCGTCTAACTCCTGCCTCGCTTTTTTCTTTTTTCCAAATACCATATTCTTTGCTGCTCCTTTATTTGTAAATTAATGGCTATATTTATTCTTCTATATATTCCCCTGTAACTTCAACAGGGTTTCCATCTGGGTCCATAAATGTAAAATACCAGTATGGCGAAAATACATTAATATAACGTATAGGGGTTAAATCTGCTGCAATGCCTGATTCCTTAATACGTACATATTCTTCCTTAAGATTTTCAACACCAAGGTTAATAAATACCTTATGTGTATTTGTGCTATCTGCAATCTTTTTATGGTTGTCATATTCCTCCCAGTATCCGCCTTTTGTAATAACCTGTTCCTTATGTTCACAGTCAAAATAACCATTCATAATACACAAGTTAAGCCCGTTGGAATTAAACATAACAAAACGTTTTCCATTAACAGCACTTACTTCCATATCTAATACTTTCTCATAAAAAGAAACTGATTTATCAAAATCCTTTACTACCAGATAAATTGAACCATAACGCATATACACTCCTCCATAAGTATAAAATATTTACTGCCAGATACTATTTTATCGTGCCATAATGCCATTGTAAAGTCAATAATAATTTTAGACGGACGGTTTCTGTGCCAGAGCCAGAATATTCCATAAAGGGGCACGCTTCCGCTACGTTAACCCACGCAGCGGCACATAAAGCCCATATATT
>CAJTRU010000089.1 GCA_910579085.1 uncultured Lachnospiraceae bacterium
TAATTAAGGCTTTTTATTGATAATTATTCATGTACTACAATTTTTGTCTTTTTTGTATAATAAATTTACAAGTATCCATCTGGTTATTTGTAAGTAATATACAAAAACAATAATAAGGAGGAAGTTTAATGAGACGTGGATTACAGAAAAAGATTTTAGCTGGCCTGATGTCTTTTGCCCTGGTTGTACCATCCAGTGGTATTTTTGCCCTGGCAGACAGCCAGAAGGTGTCTGCTGAAGAAGACAAGAATACAGTACTTACTAAAATTCTTGGTGCAGAAGATATTAGTTTACGGATGAAATGGAATGACAAATCAAACATTGGTGAGGAACACACAGTTACCCTTTCTAACGGAAGTACAATTAAAGTAAAAGACAATGGCACTATGCGTAAAGAAATGACTGCACAGCAGCTTGCTGATACAGAAATGGGCATGGGCATTAACATTGGAAATACTTTGGAAGCAATCCATCTTGTAGAAAACAAGAAGAACCTTAATGGTACAGATTTCGACAAAGCATGGGATGCTCCTGATTCTTCACATGTAGTTACACGTGAATATGTTGATTTATTACATAGCTATGGCATTAATACAGTACGTATTCCTGTAGCATGGTCTAATGGTGACCTTGATGATGGTAATTACAATATCCGTACTGAGCTCTTTGACAGGGTTGAAGAAGTTGTAAACTATGCCCTTGACAATGGTATGTATGTTATTATTAACGACCATTGGGATAACCAGTGGTGGGGACAGTTTGGTGCATGCAAGAAAGATGCTGATGGCAACAAAGTAGCAGACGAAGAAACACGTAAAGCAGCATGGACTAGATATGAAAAATACTGGACACAGATTTGTGAACGTTTTAAAGATTACTCAGACCACCTTATATTTGAAGGTGCTAATGAAGAACTTGGTGACCGTCTTAATGATGCAATCTGCATAAACGGCCCTGCAAAAGGATATTGCAAACCAAACAATGCAGGTGCTGATATTGAAACAGTTACTGGTAATCTTACAACTGATGAATGTTATAAGACAACAAACGAAATTAACCAGAAGTTTGTAGATATTGTACGTAAGTCAGGCGGCAATAATACTAACAGGCACCTGCTTATAGCTGGATATGATACAAACATTGACAAGACCGTAGATGACAGGTTTGTTATGCCAACAGATATAGCAGAAAATGGCAAAAATAAACTGTTTGTATCTGTACACTATTATACACCTTGGGATTTCTGTGGTGATAATGGTGCTGGTGACTATACTATAGCAGACCAGGAAGCGACTGTAGAAAACCTTAAGAAACTTGAAAAGTTCTCTAATGATGGTTATGCTGTAATTATAGGTGAATGTGGCGTCTGCAACCCTTCTGGTGTTACAGGAAGCGTAACACAGTGGTTTAATGATACATTTACAGAATCAACAAAATACCATGCTGTTCCAGTCCTTTGGGACACAGGTGCTTTATTTGACCGTGAGAAACCAGCAATCAGCTATAAGGACATTGCAGTTTTCTTTAACACAATAAATGATGCAAAAGGCGATACTAGTGCAGAGAGAAATACAGGTGGTGCAGCAACTGCACCAGGCGCTACTGTTGCTGAAGTACCAGAATACCTTGATGGCACTTTATGGGGCACTCCTGGTATCCATGCATACCTTGCTTACCAGACAGCAAGCTGGGATTACCGTAACTCTTACAAACCACAGAAAAACCTTGGCAACAATGAACATAGCTGGGAATATGTACAGGCAGGCGGAAGCGAAGTTACTGCTGCAAATACTAAAGTAACAGACGTACATATTACAGCAGATGGTGAATATACAGTTTCTGTTGAAGGTGTTGACCTTTCAGCAGCTAACTCTTTCAATATGCTTAGTATTGCTACAGATATTGATAAGGAGCTTTATCCTGGAATTACTGTTACAGATGCTACACTTAAAGTAGATGGTGAAGTTGTTACAGAAGCACCTGTTACACCAATAGCAAAAGATGATGAAAAGTATTATAACTTTATGCTTGTTAATACATGGGGCAAGGATGCTTACCCATTAGCAGATGTTAATAAGAATGAAAAGCTTAAAATCCCTGCAAAGAGCATGGAAATCTCATTTAAGATTAACGGCTTAAGCACAGCACTTGCAGACGTTGAAAGTGGTGAATATATTAACCAGGAAACTGGTAAGAAGATTTCTGAGCAAGCAAGCACTCCTGTCCTTAATGTACCAGGATACATTGATGGTTCTTTATGGGGCAACCCTGGTATACACGCATATGCTGGATTCCAGACAAGTAACTGGGATTACCGTAATGCTTATGCACCACAGAAGAATTTATCAACTAACAACCACAGCTGGGAGTATATACAGGCAGGCGGTGCTGAAGTTACTACAGATGCAAAGGTAACAGATGTGCATATTACTGCTGATGGTGAATATACAGTTGCCATTGAAGGTATTGACCTTTCAGGAGCAAATAAATTCCAGATGCTTAGTGTTGCTACTGACATACAGAAAGACCTTTATCCTGGAATTACTGTTACAGATGCTACTCTTAAAATAGATGGCACAGCAGTAAATGATGCACCAGTAGAGCTTATAGTAAAGAGTGATGATAAGTATTATAACTTTATGTTTGTAAATGTGTATGGCAAAGATGCTTATCCATTAGCTGAAGCAAATGAAAATGAAAAAATCAAACTTCCTTCAAAAAGCATGGAAATCACATTTAAGATTAATGGTTTAAGCCAGGCACTTGCTGATATCGCAAGCGGTGAATACATTAACCAGGAAACTGGCAAAAAGATTTCTGATACAAGTACAGATGAGCCAGCTCCAGAAGAAACACCGAAACCTTCTGAAGAAGACAGCAACAGGCTTGCAAAAGGAGATACATTTACAGCTGGGAACTTTAAATATAAGGTTACAAAAGCTGCTACAGACTCAACAGATGGTGTTGTTACATTAACAGGATTATCTAAGAAAGGCCTTTCTGCTAAGAAGCTTAATGCTGTTGCAACTGTAGAAGGCAGCGATGAAGAAGACTATGCAGTTAAAACAGTTGGCAAGAAAGCATTTGCTGGGGCAAAAGCAACAGCAATTACATTAAACAAGAATATTAAAAATATTCCTGACCTTACATTCCAGAACTGCAAAAAGTTAAATACACTTACATTAAAAGCAAAACTGGCTAAAGTATCTAAAAACGCATTTAAAGGATGTAAGAATACAATTACTGTAAAAGGTACTTCAAGCAAAGCTAATAAAAACTTATTAAAGAAAACTTCTTATAAAAACTTTAAATAATTAGCATTATTTAACTCATTTAATACAATTCTTTAAAAAGTTTCATAATTTTACAGCCCCGCTGCATTAGAACAGCGGGGCTGTATTAATTATATTCTTTTCTTAATCCTTCTTTATACCATTGGGCCTGCTCATTCCACATACAGTAAAAACGTCCTTGTTTCTTCATTAACTGTTCAAAATTTCCCATTTCAACAATTTTTCCATCCTCCATTACAATAATTTTACTAGCACTCCGTACTGCACCTAACCGGTGTGTAGCCATAATAACAGTCCTTTCCCCTGCAAGCTCATTTATCCTCTCGTAAATTGCCATTTCTTCCAGCGGGTCAATTGAAGCTGTAGGTTCATCCAGGAACAAAACAGGCCGTTCACGGTAATAGCTTCTTGCTAATGCCAGACGCTGCCACTGTCCTCCTGACAGCCCTGTCCCGCCAAATTCCCTGCCTAAAAGTATTTCTTCTGGATTTCCTGGAACAGATATTCCTGCCTGCTCCAGCGCATTACAGATTTTTCCAATATCCATTTCCTGGATTGTATCAGCCAGATAAACGTTTTGTGCCAATGTAAGCTTATAATGGCCAAATTCCTGGTATACCGCACTAATATGCCTGAAAATGCTATTCTCACGAAGCCGGCAGCGTGGTATGCCACCCATCTCCATTAACCCCTCTGATGGCAAAAGAAAACCTGATAATAACTTTTCCAGTGTAGTTTTACCTGCCCCGTTCTCCCCTGCAATTGCAATCTTTTCCCCCTTTTTTACAGACAAGGAAATATCCTTTAATGCATAATCCTTTGCTCCAGGATATTTGTAAAATACATGCTCCAGATGTGCAATTCCACTGTTAATTTCCATATCTTCTGTCCCATCCTTTATATCAAAATCCATAAGGGTAAAAAAGGAAGCAGACATAACACTTGTATGCAGAATTTCACCTGCATGGCTGAAAAGCTGTGTAAATGAGTTTGTCAAAACAGTAAAGCTTGCCAGAAGTACAGAAAAACCTCCTATGGTAATCCTGCCTGTTACCAGCATCCACACCATTATAAAAACAGCTATGAATCGTAACAGGGATTTTACCCCTGCAAATATAATACCAGTGCGCCCCACCTGCCAGACTTGCCTGCACTCTTTTAAATTAACTTCACTACATGCTTCCAGGTATTTTCCTGCTATATAATGGCTTGCCCCATAATGCGAAAGTTCTTTTTTACTGCCTTCTGATGAAAGAAGGCTAAAGGCATAATTTTTTCTGCGCAATGGCTGCGCCAAGTCCTGCATAAGACCCGCCTGGTATTTTGCATCCCATAACTTTTCTATAATAACAGGAACACTAACCAGCACAACAAAAATAATTAACAATGGATTTATAGAAGCCAGATAGCCTCCTACAGACAGCAAATTGCAAACCAGAACAAACAGCAGCACTGACAAATTAGCAGTAAATACCAGAAACATTGATGACTGCTTTGCATTTTGTACAATTTGGTAATACTGTGCACAATCATAATATTCCAAAGGAATCTGTGCACTTTTTTTATGTATTTTAGCATCTAAGCCCATAAAAACGTATCTGAAATACCCAAATTCCATATACTGCTTTGAAACCAGGCTGGACAGTTTAAGAACCATATAAACCCCAATTAATAATAAAACTGGTTTCATATAGTGGAATAAGGAAAAATCCTGTGTTAAACTGGCGGCATTGTCAACAACCTGACGCTGTAGTGACAATAATACAGCAGGCAGTAAAGCGCCAGGCAGGCACAATAATAAATAAACTGCCATCCTCAATGGTGAAATAGAAAAAACTGTTTTCAGAATTCTTATTATATTTTTCATTCATACATTCCTTTCTGTGCCTGGAACATCCTGCTGTAAAGGCCGTCCTTTTTCTGCATTAACTGTGCATGGTTTCCCTGCTCCACAAACCGCCCGCTCTCCATAACACAGATTTCATCTGCAACAGCCGCCGCGCCTAGACGGTGGGTCACAAATATATTGGCACATTTATCATTGCGCTTATGTAAAAAGTCCTTATACAGACGTGATTCAGCTAATGCATCCATTGAGGCGGCTGGTTCATCCCAGATACATATACCAGCCCTGCGGTACAGCATACGGGCAATAGACAGGCGCTGCCACTGCCCTCCTGACAAACCAGTACCGCTATCTTCCAGATTCCCAAGCTGTGTATTATAATCATCTGGAAATGACAAAATCCTTTTGTCCACTCCTGCCTCCTTAGCTGCCATCTCCATTCCCGTGTACCAGTCTTTCCTTCCCAGGCTTGAAATAATAATATTCTCTTTAACAGTATAATAATATCTGCCAAAATCCTGGAAAACTGCTGAAAAATAGCGCTGCTGCTCTTCAAATCCCATATCTTGTGTGTTTATCCCATCTATAGTAATAATGCCACTATCTGGTTTGTAAAATCCCATAACCAGTTTTAACAGCGTAGTCTTTCCACAGCCATTTTCCCCTGCTAAGGCATAATTTTTCCCAGCATAAAATGTAAAATCCAGCCCGTCCAGTACAGGCTTTTCCTGTCCAGGATAGCGGAATACAATATTTTCACCTTTTATAACATGGAAAACTGGCAGCGCACTGTTTTCCTGCGTATTTACATAATACTGCTCTGGCAAGGCATAAAGTTCCCCCATATCTTTAAGGCATGACAGATATTCCTGGTAAACTGGCCAGTAGCTGCTTCCAGTTGCCACAAAGAAAGCCCCAAGCCTTGCCAGTGCTGGAATAATAGATATATATAAGCCAATATCAATTTGCCCTTTATACAATGGCACTAGAAAAACCAGATATGCAGATGCAGAAAAAAGAAAAGTAATATTATCATAAACCCACAAAACCATATTAGAAAAAAATATGCTCCTGGTTAATTTCTTTCCAGACTGTATAGTTTCTTCCTTATAAAGCTTCTGGATATAAGGAGTATATCCAAAAAGCTTTTTTTCCTGTGACAAATTCCGTTCAAATAACAGTCCTGACAGATAATCACTTCTCCGGCAGCTCTCCTGTCTTGTCTGGTACATTGCAGCTTTACTTTTTCCAATAAGGCGGAACACAACAGCCATTAGTACCAGAAGCAAAAGAATTACAGGAAAAAAGAAAGGGACTTTGCCAATAACAAGCACAAACACCCCTGCTGTCCCCAATACACCTCCAAATATATGTAACACAGAAAAAAAGCCACTTGTATAACGCTTTTCTGGTTTATCATGCATACGTGCAAGAAGTGCCTGGTTATCTGCATTTTCAAGCGCCTCCATTGAAATGCGTGCTGTTTTTTCTATAACTGCCCTTTCAAGGTGTATACGTAATTGCAGGCAGATTTTATCTTCAATGTACCCCAGCAATGGTGCTTGTAAATAATAAAAAGCATAAATAGCAGATACCACAATGGCAAAAATAGCAGACTTCATCCATTGCAGACCTGAAAAATTATTAATAAAACGTTCCATTATTATTACTTCTGACACATTGGAAACAGCCTGTATTATAACTAAAAATACCGCTGCCAGTGCAGCATAAGGCTTTTTGGCAATTAAATTCCAGACAGTTGAAGGTTTATGCATTTTATCCCTCCCCATAAAAACTTATAATAATCACAAATATAAAAAATAATAAGTTATTAAATTACCGGCATATAACTTATACGGTTATTTTATCATACGGGCAAATGCCTTTCAATCAACTGTTTATACTGGTTATAATAGGATTTATATTCCACCTTTTTATACAATAGATGGTAAATTGCTGGATTTGTTTAAACTGTAAATTATCTTATTATTTAAAGGTTTTAGATATAAAATTTTATGAAACTTATGTGTTTATTATCTGGTTTTTAGTTGACAATGGCTTTTATGCCATTTATAATTAAACTCAAAGTCTAATTATAGCTGGAGGCAGGATATGGGACGTAGAAAAAAAGAACCAATAAGTGCACACAGGGAAAAAATTGCTGCTGCCGCATCTGTATTGTTTATGGAAAAGGGAATTACTGCAACTTCTATGGATGATATTGCAAAAGCTGCTGGGTATAGTAAAGCAACTTTATATGTATATTTTAAAAATAAAGAGGAAATCACGGGTATTCTTGTGCTGGATAGTATGAAAAAACTTTATGGCTATATTTCTTCTGCATTAGAGCAGCAAGAAACTACCAAAACAACATATGATTTAATTTGTAACGGATTAGTCCAGTACCAGGAAGAGTTTCCTTTTTATTTAAAAATGGTGCTTGATAAAATCAACATTAATTTTGAAAACCAGGACTATCTGCCTGAAGAGAAAGAAACTTACCAGATAGGTGAGAAAATAAACGGAAAGATAAAGGAGTTTTTAATATCTGGAATTGAAAAAGGTGATTTACGCAGTAACCTGGAAATTATGCCTGTAATCTTTAATTTCTGGGGTATGCTGTCTGGTATTATACAGCTTGCTAATAATAAAGAAGAATATATACAAAGTTTAATGGGATTATCTAAAAACCAGTTTTTAGAATATGGTTTTAATATGCTGTACTGCTCAATATCAAATAAATAAAATTTTTAAGAAAACAAGCAAAAAACCAATATAAAGAACCAGGTGTATCAAATAACAAATCCAGGCAGAAAAAATTCTGCCTGGAACAAATATTCTAATCCCTTGTTTCTCATCCTGTATGTGTACACTCTGTCTGTACTGGCTTACACACAGGATATTTTATATTAATAAAGTGGATATTTATCTGTTAATGATTTTACAATTTCTACTGCCTTTGCTTTATTACCTTCTGGATTTTCAATAACCATTGCAATTGCTTCAGCAACTTTGTCTACATCATCTGTATTAAAGCCCCTTGTTGTAACCGCAGCAGTTCCAAGGCGTATACCACTTGTTACAAATGGTGACTGTGGGTCGTTTGGAATTGTATTTTTATTACATGTAATATGTGCTTCATCCAGCCACTTTTCAACTTCCTTGCCTGTAAGCCCCTTATCTGCAAGGTCTACAAGCATAAGGTGGTTATCTGTGCCGCCTGATACAATTTTAATGCCCCTGTCCTGCAATCCTTTGCAAAGTGCCTGTGCATTATCAATTATATTTTTACCATATTCTTTAAATGAAGGGTCTAATGCTTCTTTAAAACATACTGCCTTTGCAGCAATAACATGCATAAGAGGACCGCCCTGTATTCCAGGGAATAATGATTTATTAAGCTTATACTCATCTGCAAATTCCTTGCTTGAAAGTATCATGCCGCCACGTGGCCCACGGAGTGTTTTATGTGTTGTTGTTGTTGTAACATGTGCATAAGGTATAGGGCTTTCATGGTATCCTGATGCAACAAGCCCTGCAATATGTGCCATATCAACCATAAGGTAAGCACCAACACTGTCTGCAATCTCCCTGAAACGCTTAAAATCAATTTTACGCGCATATGCACTTGCACCTGCTATTATTAATTTAGGTTTGTTCTCTTTGGCAATCCGTTCTACTTCATCATAATCGATAAAACCTTCATCATTTACACCATAAGGCACACACTTATAATATTTGCCAGAAAGGTTTACAGGGCTTCCATGTGTAAGGTGTCCGCCGTGGTCAAGGTTCATACCCATAAATGTATCACCTGGCTCCATAAGTGCGAAAAATACTGTCATGTTTGCCTGTGCACCTGAATGTGGCTGTACATTGGCATATGTGCAGCCAAAAAGTTCCATTGCCCTGTCCCTTGCAAGGTCTTCAGCAATATCAACATACTGGCATCCGCCATAGTACCTTTTGCCTGGATAGCCTTCTGCATATTTATTAGTAAGAGTGCTTCCCATTGCTGCCATAACAGCCTTGCTTACAAGGTTCTCAGAAGCAATAAGTTCTATATTATCCCTCTGTCTTCCTGTTTCAAGCTCTATAGCCTTTGCTATCTCTGGGTCAAAGTTTTTAACTTCATCAAATGAATACATGTTCTTCCTCCTGTTACAGTTAATAATTTATTATCCAGATAAAATATTATTATCTGGCATATACATATATTGGAATTCTACGCCTGGTCAATAGACTTGCCAATATCACTACGCATATATTTATTATCAAATTCCACCCACTCTGTTGCTTTATACGCATTTGCCCTTGCTTCTTTAAGGTCTGTACCTTTGGCTGTAACACCAAGTACCCTGCCCCCGTTTGTAACTATTCCATCTTCCGTCTTTTTAGTACCTGCATGGAATACATAATAGCCATCTTTTCCATCAAAATTTTCAAGGCCAGTTATAAGCTTACCTTTCTCATAATGTTCTGGATAACCATCTGATGCAAGTACAACACATACAGCAGCATTATCTTCAAATTCCAGGTCAATCTGGTCAAGTTTACCATCTATACAGGCATCAATTACATCTAAAATATCATTCTTCATGCGTGGAAGGACTACCTGGGCTTCCGGGTCACCAAACCTTGCATTATACTCAAGTACACGCGGGCCTTCCTCTGTCAGCATAAGGCCTGCAAAAAGCACACCTGTAAAATCCCTTCCTTCTGCCTTCATAGCATCCATAGTTGGCTGGTAAATCTTTTCCTCACAGAACTTCTGTATCTCTTCTGTATAAAACGGGCTCGGCGAAAATGTACCCATGCCGCCAGTATTAAGCCCCTGGTCACCATCTTTTGCACGTTTATGGTCCTGTGCACTTGTCATAGGTTTAATATGTGTGCCATCACAGAAACATAAAACGGATACTTCCGGTCCTGTAATAAAATCTTCTATTACAATAGTATCCCCTGCATCACCAAATTGTTTATCAAGCATAAGTGCGGCAACACCTGCTTCTGCTTCCTGTAAATTATTACAAATAAGAACACCTTTGCCTAGTGCAAGCCCGTCTGCTTTTAATACAACAGGGAAGCTGGCATTTTCAAGGTATAAAATAGCTTCTTCTGGAGATGTGAATTTCTCATAATGGCATGTAGGTATATTGTATTTTTTCATAAGGTCTTTTGAAAATCCCTTTGAACCTTCAATTATTGCTGCATTTTTACGTGGCCCGAATACCCTTAGCCCTCTTGACTCAAATACATCAACAATTCCACCTACAAGCGGGTCATCCATGCCAATTATTGTAAGGTCTATCCCATTATCCTGTGCAAAATCTGCAAGCTTGTCAAATTCCATTGCAGATATATTTACACATTCCGCAATCCCTGCAATTCCCCCATTGCCTGGCGCACAGTAAATCTTGTCTGCCCTTTTACTTTTAGAAACACTATAAGCAATGGCATGTTCACGCCCACCGCTTCCAACTATTAAAACTTTCATATTGTTTATCTGCCTCCTCTTGTTCTGGTACATGCCGTAGAAATATAACTGCTATTTTATGTGTGCAATGCCATTTTCTATATATACCCTTCCTTCACAAATTAAATTAATAGCTTCTGGAAGTATTTTCCATTCTGCCTGTTCCATTACACGCCTTTGTAATATTTCCGGGGTATCACCCTCACACACTTCCACTGCCTTTTGTAATATAATTGGGCCGTGGTCTGCTTCCTCATCTACAAAATGCACTGTAGCGCCTGTTACCTTATTGCCAGCAGCAAGTACACTTTCATGTACTTTTAACCCATAATATCCCATGCCACAATGTGCAGGGATAAGTGAAGGGTGGATATTAATAATACGGTTCTTATATTCTTTAATTATCTTACCAGGAACAACTACAAGATAACCAGCAAACACTATAAGGCTGGCATCATATTCCTTGAATATTCCTATCATTGCATCTGCAAAACCTTCCCTGTCCGGATAGTCCTTAGGGCTGGCACAGACAGCAGGCAGGCCCGCACTCCTGGCACGTTCAAGCGCAAATGCATCCTTTTTATTGCTTATAACTACCGCAATCTCTGTATTCTTAATAGTGCCATCTGCAATCTTGTCTATAATTGCCTGAAGGTTAGTACCACCACCAGAAACACATACAGCTATCTTCTGCATATTAATACCATGCCTTTCTATTATACTATACTAATGTAACCCCTTTTCCACCTTCTGTTATCTCGCCAGTTATATATGCAGTCTGTCCTGATGCATTTATAAGGCTGGCAGCCTTATCTGCATCAGCTTCATTTACTACAATCATCATTCCAATACCCATATTAAATGTATTATACATTGCCTCCCTTGCAATATCACCATCTTTTGCAAGCATATTAAATATGGAAGGTACTTCATAACTGTCTGTCTTTATCTGTGCATTTACATTTTCTGGCAGCATACGTGGTATATTTTCATAAAAACCGCCACCTGTAATATGGCAGCATCCTTTTATAGTAACGCCACCCTCTTTAACTGTCCTTAATGCATTAACATATATCTTCGTAGGTTCAAGAAGTGTTTCACCAAGGCTTCTTCCACCAAGAGATTCAAAAGTCTTTGAAAGGTTTTCTTTATTAACATCAAACACCTTGCGCACAAGTGAAAAACCATTACTGTGTATACCTGATGATGCAATTCCGACTATAACATCACCTGGTTTGATATTTTCCCCTGTAATCATTCTTTTACGGTCTGCAATGCCAACTGCAAAGCCAGCAAGGTCATACTCATCCGCAGGATAAAAACCAGGCATTTCTGCTGTTTCACCACCAATAAGCGCAGCACCTGACTGCCTGCACCCTTCAGCAATTCCGCTTACAATACCTGCAATTTTGTCTGGCTCATTTTTCCCACATGCTATATAATCAAGAAAGAATAATGGCTCTCCCCCAGTACACGCAATATCATTTACACACATTGCAACGCAGTCAATCCCTACTGTATCATGTTTGTCCATCTCAAAGGCAATTTTTAACTTAGTCCCAACACCGTCTGTACCTGACACAAGCACTGGCTCTTCCATTTTCTTAAATGCACCTATTGAAAATGCACCTGAAAAACCGCCAATCCCTCCTAATACTTCACTACGCATAGTACTGTCAATATGCTTTTTCATAAGTTCAACAGCTTTATAGCCTGCTTCAATGTCAACACCTGCATTTTTGTAATCCATTACTGCCTCCATTCTGCCTGTAAGAGCGCATTTGAAAATTTATCCCCCTGGTCTGGTCAATATGCAGCAATAAGCACTTCCAAACATGCTCAAGGGCAATTTTAATTAAATTTTTCCAAAATCTACTTAATTGTACCATAAAGAAATCTGTTTGTCATTGAAAAAATATAATTCCATGATTGTTTAGTAAAATTTTATAACTGTCATTAAAAATATGGGATAGTTTCTAGTTATCTTTTGTTGTGGTAAAACGGACGGTTTTTAATGCCAGAGCCACAATATTCCATACAGGGGTACGCTTCCG
>CAJTRU010000090.1 GCA_910579085.1 uncultured Lachnospiraceae bacterium
TATATCTTTAATGTTCCAAAATAAACTGGCGTTTCTTTCATAACATTAAAGATATGGCTTAAATGCCGACGGGCTTAAAGTATCCCTTTTATGGAATATTACTGGCATCTGGACACTGGAAAATCCTGTGTCTGTTAATTCACAAAAATAGGGATAACTGCAAATTATCCTGTATACAGTTTATTGTACAAGAATTTATGAAATGGACGTGGGTTCATGTACCCAATTGCGTACAATACCTTTACTAAACCAGTAGAAGAGTGCTGTTTATGGGACACTTTGGATTTGCCAGTCTATCCAGTAATTATACTATTTTTTAACAAATCTCCTTAACTTAATGATAGTGTATCACAACAGAAGTGTGCCCCTGTACAGAATATTGCGGTTCTGTCACTAAAAACCGCCCGTTATTTATAACAATATAGTATTATTTTTTGATTTGTATTAGTAGGTTATAGAATTAAAGTTGTGTATTAATAAGTAAGATAAGCAGCCATGTTAATAGTATATAACATGGCTGCTTATTTATTATTTAAAATTTTATAATTTTGTTATGGAAGCCGGGCGTTTATAGTGATATAATTAAATAAGGATTACTATATTAAATAAATGTTTCACGTGAAACATTTATTTTTAGATTTATTTCTAGTGGTATGTTTCACGTGAAACATTGTGAAAGGATAAAATATAATGAGCAGAGTAATAGCGGTATCTAATCAAAAAGGTGGCGTTGGCAAGACAACGACTGCTATTAATTTATCAGCATGTTTAGCTGAAAGAGGAAAAAAAGTTCTTGTTATTGATATGGACCCGCAGGGAAATACAACGAGTGGCCTTGGAATTGACAAAGAAAAGATTGAACATACGAGTTATGAAATTCTTTTGGAAGAAGTAGTAATTGAAGAAGCAATTACTCCATCAGTGGTTGAAGATTTAGCAGTAATTCCATCTGAGAGAGGACTTGTTGGTGTGGATGTTGAACTGATTGGCAAAAATAACAGGGAGTATATTTTGAAGAACCAGGTTGATAAAATCAGAGATAAGTATGATTTTATCCTAATAGATTGTCCTCCTTCATTAAATACTTTAACTGTTAATGCAATGACAACTGCTGATACGGTGTTAGTTCCAATACAGTGTGAATACTATGCACTTGAAGGTTTAAGTGAACTTATGTACACTATTGAACTTGTTAAAGAAAGATTAAATCCAAAGCTTGAAATAGAGGGTGTTGTATTTACTATGTATGATGCAAGAACTTGTCTTTCCTTGCAGGTGGTGGAAAATGTAAAGGATAACCTTCACCAGAATATTTATAAAAGTATAATACCAAGAAATGTAAGGCTTGCAGAAGCACCTAGCCATGGATTGCCAATCAATATATATGAACCAAAATCTTCAGGAGCAGAGGGGTATAGGGCTTTAGCAGAAGAAGTTATCGAAAGGGGTAACGAATTAGAATAACATCAGTATTATATATTTTTGTAAATGGTAATGCGCTGCCTGCCATTTACTTTATTATAAATGCAACGCAGAAATGAGGTGGATAATGTCTAAAAGAGGATTGGGAAAAGGTCTTGATGCATTAATTCCAGAAACGGAAAAAAGTGCCAAAAAAAGTCCAGATATAAGTGAAAAGGAAAATGTAAAAGAAGTAGTAAAGGAAGTTGTTAAAGAAGTTATAAAGGAAGTAGAAACAGTAGATATAAATAAAATAGAGCCTAATACTAACCAGCCAAGAAAAGCTTTTGACGAAGACTCTATGCAGGAACTTGCTGATTCAATAAGACAGCATGGCCTTATTGAACCATTAATTGTAAAAAAAGCTGGTGAAGATTTCTACAGTATAATTGCAGGTGAACGGAGATGGCGGGCAGCAAGAATGGCTGGGTTAAAGGATATACCTGTGATTGTAAAAGATTATAACAGCCAGCAGATAATGGAAATAGCATTAATAGAGAATTTACAACGGGAAGACTTAAATCCTATTGAAGAAGCAGAGGCCTTTAAACGGCTTATTGATGAATTTCATCTTAAACAGGATGAAGTGGCAGAAAAAGTATGCAAAAGCAGGGTTGCAGTTACTAATTCATTACGTTTGTTAAAACTTGATGAAAGAGTAAGGGATATGATAATAGAAGATAAGATTAAAAGCGGACATGCCAGGGCATTGTTAGCTATTGAAAATGGTGATGAACAGTATAATGCTGCTTTAAAAATATTTGATGAAAAATTAAGTGTACGTGAGACAGAACGCCTGGTTAAAATGATTATTAGTGCAAAGGAAGAAAAGAAAGAAGCGGAGCCAGAGGAGGAGAATAAGCAGGAAGAATTGATATTTAAGAAATATGAAGAAAAATTAAAACTTGTAATGGGTACAAAAGTAAATATAAACCGTAAGTCAGGTGGAAAAGGAAAAATAGAAATTGAATATTATTCTCCTGATGAATTTGAAAGATTAATTGAAATTATGTCAAATATTAATTAATAAATTGTACATAATATTAACAGAAGAAAGGCTGGCGTTGATAAACATGGAGTTATTAAATTCATTTGGGATTGATATTGGATATGCAGTTATAGGAATGGCAGGTATTATTCTATTTCTTTTTATACTAGTTATAATAAGCATGGTAAAAATCCATAGTATGCGTGTCAGGTATAATGAGTTTATGGAAGGAGAAGATGGTAAAAATCTTGAAAAAGCACTATTAGATAAATTTGAGGCTATTGATATGTTGAAGAATAATGTTAGTGATATTAATATCCAGATTAAAGAAATAAATAGAATTCTTGCAACAACATATAAGAAAATTGCCTTAGTGAAGTATGATGCATTCCATGAAATTGGAGGGAAGTTAAGTTTTGTTTTAGTTATGCTCACTTCAGAGAATAATGGTTTTATTTTAAATTCCATGCATAGTTCAAGGGAAGGGTGTTATACTTATGCAAAAGAAGTAATAAATGGTGAAACATTTGTTATTTTGTCAGAAGAAGAGCAGCAGGCACTTAATGAAGCAAAACAGGATATAGGATTAAGCAAAATGAAAAGCAGGATAGAAGAGTAAAAAACAAACAGGCTTGCAATTATTAAATTGCAAGCCTGTATTTTAGTCTTTTATTCAGTTACTATTGAACCATACAAAGGTTTTAAAGAATTAGAAATAGAATCAATATTTACATCAATATTATTAATTACAGCCCCGCCATTAAAATCTTTATGGTAATTCTGTACGCTTTCATTGATTGACAGCATTTTTTGGTCAAGGAATGAGATAATATTGGCACACTCCCGAAGCTCATCACGTATTCCTTCAGGTGCTTTTCCTTCAAATTTATAATAAATCTTGTGTTCAAGACTAGCCCAGAAGTCCATAGCGATTGTTCTTATTTGTATTTCTACTTTTGTATCAATAACATCATTTGATAAAAAAATCGGTACAGAAACAATCATATGGTAACTAGTATATCCATTTGGTTTTGGATTCGCCAGATAATCTTTGATTTTTAAAACTGTTACATCATTTTGGTTTGTTATTGCATCAGCTATACGGTATATATCAGATGTAAATGAGCATATAATTCTCACGCCTGCTACATCATTAATATATCTTATAATATTTTCTACTGTAAGTTCTTTTTGTTTTATACGCATCTTTCTTGCAATGCTTTGTGCAGATTTAAGGCGGGAAGTTATATGCTCTATTGGATTATACTGGTGTGCAAGCTTAAATTCATTATTTAAAATTTCAAGTTTGGTTGAAATTTCTTTAAGTGCTGAATTATATAAAAGCAGTGCTTTATTCCATTCTTCTTCCTCATCATAGTATATTAACTGTTCCATTTTATCCTCCCTTACTCTGTTATACAGACTTTAGTTAAAACCATAAATTCTGTTAAAGAAGTTGTATCCCCATACAATTATTTTTCTGCCTGATTTACTTGAAAACTGCATAGGATAACCTAATTTTCTTCTTGTAATGTTTTTATATACAGTTTTATTTTTTTCTTTTAAATATTTCCAAAGGTTTTCCCTCTTTTTTAAGTTTTTAGGAGAACCTTCATTAACTAAAAGTGCAGAACTGACTATCATCATCATTGCAAGATATTTTATCATATAATTGCGTAACTTTTTGTTTTTTATCTGCATAGGGTTTAAAGAGTCAATCATAATTTTTGTAACTTTTATCTGCTGGTCTATACGCTTTGTCATAACAGCCTCATTAACAGACTGGTCACTTCTGCCAATATAGTAGCGGTACAGGTCAGTATCAAGGTAGTACATACATTTAACATATGGCAGTGGTTTATAAGCATATATATTGTCAACATAAAATGTATGCTCTGGCAGTTTTAAATTACATTCACGCAGAAGTTTTGTCCTGTAAATTATTGAATGCATAATAAGGTTCTGGCTCATGCGGAAATGCTTAACATCATTCCAGGTTATAAATTCACCTTTAGGTATAGCCCTGTTATAGGATATAGCTTTTTGTTTATTAATGCTTGGTTTCTCATATACATAATTACATATAAGCATATCAAGTCCTTTGGAGTCTGTTACAGCTTTACGGAGTAAATCCATAACTTTGGAAAGGCTGTCTTTATCAAACCAGTCATCACTGTCAAGTACCTTAAAGTATAATCCTGTTGCTTTTGAAATTCCCATGTTTACAGCAGAACCATGTCCGCCATTTTCTTTATTAATTGCATGCACTATACCTGGATAACGCTGGCTGTATTCAGCAGCAATTTCTGGTGTATTATCAGAAGAGCCATCATTGATAACTAGTATTTCTATATCATCTCCTCCTGCAAGTGCCGACTCAATGGCTTTTCTCATATAGGCAGCAGAATTGTAACATGGTATAGTTACGCTTAAAAGTTTCATATTTACCTCCAATATAAATTATTTCTTTAAAAATAATATGGCTAAATTTAATACTACAATTACTTACTATTATAATATGAAATTGTGCCAGTTTAAAGGGAATAATTATTAATTATTTATTATGTATATATATTTTTTGATAATTATTGTAGAAAATATTCATAAATGTTAAAATAAAAAGAAAAGGAGGCAGAATAATGGATAATAATTATAGTAAAATAATAAAAATGGCACTTGAAGCAAGAAAAAATTCTTATTCTCCATATTCGGGATTTAAAGTTGGTGCATGTCTTAAAGATATATATGGAAATCTGTATGCAGGATGTAATATTGAGAATGCTGCATATTCGCCTTCAAACTGTGCTGAAAGGACAGCATTTTTTAAAGCAGTAAGTGAAGGTATAAAAGAATTTGAATGTATAGCTATAGCTGGTGGTACTGCTGAAGTAAAAGACTATTGTCCTCCGTGTGGTGTGTGCAGGCAGGTAATGATGGAATTTTGTAATCCGGAAACTTTTAAAATAATTCTAGTTAAAACAGAGGATACTTATAGAGAAGTGCTGCTTAAGGATTTACTGCCTGAAGGTTTTGGCAGGTTAAATCTTGAATAATTTTAGAGAGGGTGATTTTTATGGTAATGTATAACATAATTGATAAGAAGAAAAAGGGTGGGGAGCTTACAAGAGAAGAAACAGAATATTTTATTAATGGATATGTGAATGGCGGTATTCCAGATTACCAGGTATCAGCCCTTCTTATGGCAATATATTATAAGGGTATGTCAGATACTGAACTTTTAAATCTTACTGATATTATGGCAAAGTCTGGTGATATGGCAGATTTGTCTGGAATTGATGGAATAAAAGTTGATAAACACAGTACAGGAGGTGTAGGTGATAAAACAACAATTGCTGTTGCACCAATTGTTGCAGCATGTGGTGGAAAAGTTGCAAAAATGAGTGGCAGGGGGCTTGGCTTTACAGGAGGTACTATTGATAAGCTTGAGTCAATACCAGGTTTTAAAACTTCTATTCCAAAGGAGAAATTTTTTGATATAGTTAATAATGCAGGACTGTCAGTTATAGGGCAGTCGGGTGAAATAGCACCAGCAGATAAAAAGCTTTATGCATTAAGGGATGTTACAGCAACTGTTGACAGTATTCCATTGATAGCTGCTTCAATAATGAGCAAAAAGCTTGCTGCCGGAAGTGATAAGATTGTACTTGATGTAACAACTGGTACAGGTGCATTTATGAAAAACATAGATGATGCTATTACTTTAGCACAAAAGATGGTTGTAATAGGAGAAGGAGCTGGACGGAATACAGTTGCATATATTACAAATATGGATGTTCCTCTTGGTATTGCTACTGGAAATAATATTGAAGTAATAGAAGCCATAGAAACGCTTAAGGGAAACGGGCCAGATGATTTTACAGAAATATGCAGGAATTTTTCTGCTGCTATGCTTAATCTTGCAGGAAAAGGAAGCATAGAGGAATGTGCATTAATGGCAGACCAGGCAATAAAAAATAATTCTGCACTTGACAAACTGGCTGAAATGACGAGGATGCAAGGTGGGGATGACAGATATATTTATGATACATCTTTATTTGATAAAGCTCCATATTCATATCAGTGGATATCAAGTTCAGATATGTATATAACACAAATGGATACAGAACAATGTGGAAAAACAGCAGTCATGCTTGGAGCAGGCAGGGAAGTGAAAGACAGCAGAATTGACTTTACAGCAGGCATTAAATTTTATAAAAAAACAGGTGACTATGTTAAAACAGGTGATATAATAGCAGAACTATATTCCTCCAATAAAGAAAAACTGGATACAGCGTCCAGATATATTAAAAATGCTTATAAAACAGGCAGCAGCAGACCAGAAAAACAAAAAACTATAATAGCATATATTACAAAAGACAAAGTTATAAAATATTAATAAAAAATCTCACAGCCAGGGAGACTGGAATTTAAAATTCCAATCTCCTTTTTTGTTATATTTGTATTAGTAAGATTGAGTGTTTTAAGATTATATAATCCGCAAAGCATATTTATATTTTTCAAATTGTAATTGCCTGATAAATCCAGGCTGTTAAGGGATGTTAAAGAAGCAACAGGTGATAAGTCAGTTATATTGTTATATGGTAATACAAGTATTTTAAGATTATATAACATTTCCAAAGGAGACAGGCTGGTAATAAAGTTATCCGCAAGGTATAATTCTTCAAGGTAAGTATAGTATATTAAATTATCTAAATTATCAATGTTATTAACATTTGCATATAGAATTGTTAATTTAGAACAGGAAAACTTTGCATTATGTGGATTTGGAAGTGAAGAAATACCTGTTCCGCTAATGTCAATTTCACTAATTTCTTCTATTTTGTCAGAGTTATTTATACTTTGCTTGTTTATGCTTTGGGAAATATTAGTGGCTGTATGTATATTATTTAATGTATAATATCTAAATATAGAAAAAATAAAAATTACACATGTTACAGCTATTAGGACTATATATCCAAAATGTGTCCTGGAGTTTTTTTTATTAATATTATATATCTGGTTATTTACTAATGAGGTTCTTAAATAATATAATGGATGTTGCAAATCTGTAATATATAAACTGTAGTTATATATATTATCAAATAGTTCCAAAGAACTTAATGCCTGTTTTATTTCATTAAATGTGGAAAATCTTTCACTAGGATTAACAGAACATCCTTTTAAAATTATATTGTATAATTCTTCTGGAATATTATCTTTAATATTTCCATCAGGGTTATTGCAGTCTTGTGTATAGCCATTATTGCAAAGTGTAAATAAAAGGCATGAAAAAATATAAATATCTGATAAAATATCTGGTGTTTTTCCTTGTATTATTTCAGGAGGAGTATATCCAGGAGTAGTCCTTACAGATACTTTTTTACTATTAAATAACAAGGCAGAAGAAAAATCACCAAGACAATAAGAACCATTATTATTTAAGTAAATATTTGAAGGAGTGCAGTCCATATGTAGAATTTTATTTGAATGGAGGAGAACTAAGGAGCATGAAATATCAGAAGCTATATTTAAAATATCAGAAATCTGTATTCCATTACTGCATATTAATTCTGTTAAATTAACCAAATATTCATATACTATGTAATAATTGTTTTTATATTGGATAATTTCTAAAGGGTTTTGTATATATGGGCTGTTTATCATCTGGATTTTTTTATAAATGCTTTTGTTAAATAATTCTTTGTTAATAATTTTTAATACCCTTTTACTTTCATTATTACGTATTTCAGCAGAACCGGTGTTATGGTTAATAATGTATATCGGTGAATAGCCAGAACTATCCAAAATATCTGTAATATTCCAGTTATTTTGTAATTGTGGTGGAAGTGGCGGATATAAAATATTAAAATTTTTATTCAAAATGCTTCTCCTTTAATATATAAAAATTAAGTTACACAACTTTCACTGGACATGCCGCTTTAACAGTTCCATTTTTAATCATTATTATAATAGTTGTAAATCCCTTTTTAATTGCTGTTAATTTATTATTCTTATAAACGGCAATAGCATTATTATTACTTTTACAAACTATACCAGTATGTGAAGCTTTTGCTGGATTAGTTTTAAATAAAATATTTTTAGAAGTGCCTGCTTTTATCTTAATAAAGTGGTTTTGGAATTCTATCTTTGTTATAGTATCTGGATTTTGTTTTTTATAAGTTTTTTTTGTGGATGTTTTTTTTCTGGTTTTATTAAAGTCTTTTTTATGTGGTTTATCAGTGGAAATAATATTTTTATTTGTATCTTTACTATAATTATTTTTTTCCTTATTATCTGTACTTTTATCCTTATTGAAATCTGTATTACTATAACTGTGTTTAGGCTTTGGATTATTATTTATATTAATATCCTGGCTGATGTCTTTTTGGGTATTTTTATTTTTCCTATTCTGGTTGTTATCTGCTTTATTATCTATATTATATGTATGATATGGATTATTTTCTTTATTGCCTGATGGTATTGTAAAAGTATTACCTGATACATAACAGTAGCTTGCAGCAGTTATTAATGCAGAAATAGCATTGATTAATAAAAATATTAAAATAAGCGTTCTTTTCATTTAGTGCTTAACCCCTTCCTTAAAAATAATTATTAGTACAGCAAGATATTTATTAATAACTATTGTAACTTTTTATATATTATAAATCTATTGTAAAAATTACTAAAATTTATAACATTTTATCTACATATGTGATAACGTGCATGATAATATAATTATATTTTTAGTAGAAAATAATCCATAAGTTTTATGAAATAACAAAAAGTCCAGAAAAATTTTTCTGGACTGTCTGTTATTCAAATGGATATTCATAATCTGCTTTGATATTTATTTAACGAGGTTAAAAATTTTTAATTAGATACGTAACTTACAAATACATATCCTGCATTTTTAAATATTCTGTCAGCATTGATAATTGATGTTGTGGTTTTTTGCATTGTATCTGGGTCCATCCATGTTACGGTTGATGAAGTATAGCCAATTATTAATACGGCATGTGAATTGTCTAACATTCCTATTACTGGTTTTTCTCCGCTTACAAAGTATAATATTTCATCAAGTGTACAACCTGTAAGGTTTACTGGCTGGTCAAGATATTTTGAAAGCATTGATATTATGGATTTTCCTTTTAATTCATTAACAGATACTGTGTGCTGTGCTGCCTGTAAAAGCATCTGGGTACATGCTTTTACACTAGATATCCGGTTTTCTGGGTATGATATATTGGAAAGTTCTTTTGAAAGAAATTTACCACCACGTTCCCAGACTATATGGGATTTATTATCCATTACAACACCCATTTGTTCATCTGCAAGCTGTATAGCAGCCGCAGGGTCTGCCATACTTGTTGTAATGCCACCATATGCATAAATATAGTATTTTTCTATATTACTTCCAGTATTCTTTAAATGAAGTGTAGTATTTTCAGTAACCATTACATATTCTGTGGCGTCTGTAGATGGTTTTTTCTCAAGTAAAAATCCAGCAGGAAGTGAAATATATTTTTCTGTTAAGGCTTTATCAGTAACACGTGTTGTTATATTTACTGATGGTTTCTTATTGTTTTTCTGGTTCATTATATCATCATTTGGTGCTGGTTTGAACTTGTCATTAACTTTCTTAACTCTTTTAAGCCTTATTACATTATTATCTACAGTTGCATTTGTTACATATATATTTTTATTTTTATATTCACGCAGTATATTTCCATTACAATCTGATATAACAAGTTTATATGCAGGTTTTACTATTTCACCATTTGTTGCTTCATAAATATCTTTATTTCTTACATAACCATATACTATATTAGAGTCTATTGTACCAAGAACAACAATACTCTGTTTTTTCTTAGATGAAACAACAAGTTTTTTTGAAGTGTCAAGGTTTAATATTGTTATATTGCCAGCATATTTTGAATTAGAGGCATCAGACCATACAAAGCACTTTGCTTGTTCCAACATGACAAAATTATCTTTTGTAGCATTTTCTGTAAGTATTTCATATCTTTTGGAAGCTATATTATAAGCATATACTACATCATTTAATGAGAAGTAAAATATATTTTTATTGTTTACATAACAAAAACTGCCAAGGTCTTGTTCAAGCTGTTCATATGTTGTTGAAAGGGGTATATATACACGTTCTGTAATTCTGTTATCTTCTGGGTTATAATCATAAAGGATTATTCCAACCCTGCCTTCATAATCACCACTGTTAATATAGCCATATACAAGAAAGCTTATCGTGCCATCATCATTTAATTTAAGTATTTTAATATTATGCTGGTCATATTTTTCACGTGTTAAATCTTTCTTTTTATTTTCAAATGAAAATACTTTATGCAGTTTATATTCAGGTAGATTATAATACCATAATGAACCATTTCTAACAAATGCAAATTTTTTGTTTTTGTCACTTGATGTTATTTCTAAATCTTCTGCATTAGAAATACCAATTTTAAGTTCATTTTTCTTTACTGAAATAAATTTTGGGTTAAATAATGCTTCCATTGACCTTTTGAAATTAAGCAGGTACATACGGCTGCCAGAGTATCTTATACGATAAAATTCTTTAATAAAGTATGTTTCTGTTCCTGTAGGAGTTTCTGCTTTAACATAATATTTTTGTTCTATAGCAGCGGTTTCTATATTTATTTCTTTTATAACTGGTATTATATCTGTAAGTTTTTTTGGTTTTAATTTACCCCATGTAATAAGGTTATAACTTGAGTTAATTGTTACATTTGCAAATGTTGAATCATCTCCCGCATTTGGTTCAAGGTAATTAGTAATATTAAAGTCCTTTCCATTATTAAATGTGGCTTCATGGAAACTTTTTACAAAATCAAGTTTTTCTTTTAGGAAAAAATCACTTTCATAATATTTAATCCTCGTATAGAAATTTATCTTTTTACTAAGGTTAGTTGTAAGGGTTATTTGCAGGCCATATTCTGTACTTGTGTCAAGTGCTTCTGTAATTTTTAATTTTATTATTTTATCTTTTTTATCAGAATTAAAAGCAGTGAGTGTATTAGTTTCAATTATTTTATTGTTTAATATATCACGTAATTCAAAACTTAATTTTTTAATTTTGGTTTCGTTTTCTGTAATTTTTACTTGGAAAGATTTTGAAGTATCTAGCGGAGTTATTGACTCCCTTATATTTCCGCTGTCAAGTTCACTACTATATCCATGTATTGTATTAACAGTGTATTTGCCTAACTGTAATGAGATAACTGGAAAAGTTGAATCCTGTAAACTTGTTGCAATAGTTTTTCCTGCTGTAGCGTCTGGTATTTCATCTTTAAAAATAAATATAGAAAAGCCAAAAATAAACAACAGGGCTATAAATTTATATATGTGTTTCACTTTAATCCTCCATTTTGTTTATATGCATAATACGTATAGTATAATGTTTTTAAAAGAAAAAAACAACACTTGTGGAGGATAATTTGCAGTTATCTTTTGTTGGTTTACGGACACAGGGTTTCTGGTGTTCCACTAAATTATTCCATTCCAGGGCACGCTTCCGCTACGCCAATATAAAACAATGTCATTTAGTTAAGGGAGATGCTGGAATTTAATAATTACTGAAGCTGGCAAATCCAAAGTGTCTTACATGAACAAAGCACGTTCTCACTTGGACTCGCACGCAATGGTGCATAAAGCCCCTATGTTCCGTAGGAACATAGGGGCTTAAACACCAGCGGCTTCGTACAGCTTGTTCATGTAAGCACATTTGGAATTTGCCAGCTA
>CAJTRU010000091.1 GCA_910579085.1 uncultured Lachnospiraceae bacterium
GTATTAAAAATGGGGCTTGATGACACTTAAACTTAAAAAATGGGGAAACTCAAACCTCCCCATCCTTGACATTACACACCCATAATGGTATTATTTATTACTAATTAGTATACTAATTAGTAAAAGGAGGACATTTTTATGAACAAAATTTTTAAAAAAATCTGTATTACTGCACTTGGGGTTTTATGTGCTGCTGCCACAATAAATGCAGCAGAAAAAGTTAAATTAAATAAAACCTCCCTGGTACTTGAAGAAGGCAGCCAGGCATCACTAAAGATTATTGGAAGCAAAAAACCTGTTAAATGGTCTTCTTCCAATAAAAAAATTGCAACAGTTTCCCAAAAAGGCAAAGTCAATGCTAAAAAAGCTGGAAACTGTAAAATAACCGCTAAAACAAACTCAAAAAAATACATATGTAAAGTAAAAGTAACAAAAAAACCTGCTGATACTACACCAGCAGAAACCAATGAAGATAAGGAAAAAATTATGGTGAAAGAATTAATTATTAAAGAAAACAACAGGGAAATATATGGTAAAGTTTATTGTCCAGAAAAAGAGGGAAAATACCCAGCAGTTATTTTAAGTCATGGATACAATGGAACTAATTCAGATTTTGTAAGGGAATGTACATATTTTGCAGAGAACGGGTATGTTGCATATGCATATGATTTCTGTGGAGGCTCTGCCAGGTCAAAAAGCAGTGGCAAGTCAACAGATATGACTATATTTACCGAAAAGGAAGACTTATTAACAGTTTTCAATTATATACAAGGTCTTGAAAATGTTAATCCAGAGCAAATGTTTTTATTTGGTGGAAGCCAGGGAGGTTTTGTAACATCACTTGTGGCCGAAGAATTAAAGGAGAAGACAAAAGGCATGATATTATACTTCCCTGCACTTAATATCCCTGATGACTGGAGGCGCAATTACCCTGAAACTGATAAAATTCCTGAAGTAACAGATTTCTGGGGATTACAGCTTGGAAAAGAATTCTTCTTATCAATACATGATTTCTATACATTTGATAATATTGGTTCTTATCCAAATGATGTACTTATTATATATGGGGATAAAGATAATATTGTACCATATGATGCAATGCTCGAAGCAGAGAAGGCATATAACAGTGCAGAACTTGTAGTACTTGAAAATGAAGGGCATGGTTTTTCATCAATTGGCGGTAAAAAAGCAATGGAGATGGTACTGGATTTTATGAATAAACATTAATGTTTAATTTTAGTATGTTATATGTTGCACTTAGAAATGGGGAAAGGTATGGAAAAAGCAAAAATTGAGTTACAGAATATAAGTAAAAGCTATTATTCTGAAGCTGCTGTTACACAGGCATTGCGCAAAATAAGCCTTACATTTGTACAAGGGGAATTTGTAGCAATTACTGGGGAGAGTGGCAGTGGCAAATCTACCCTCTTAAATATTATTGGAGGCATGGACAGTTTTGATGAAGGGGAAATGCTTGTAAATGGCAGGCCTACATTCCAGTATACAGAAAATGACTGGGAAGAATACAGGCGTAACCAGATAGGATATGTATTCCAGGATTACAGCCTTATTGGCCATTATACTGCCCTTGACAATATAACAGCAGCTCTTCTTATAATGGGAAAAAGTAAAGAAGAAGCCCGTAATACTGCTATGGAATATTTAAAAAGGGTAGGACTTAAAGGTTATGAAACACAGCCTGCAACAGAACTTTCAAGCGGACAGAAACAAAGATTATCTATTGCAAGGGCTTTAGCTAAAAATACTGGCATTATTATTGCAGATGAACCTACAGGAAACCTTGATAGTGAAACTGGCAGGCAGATTGTAGAACTTCTTAAAGAACTTTCTAAGGAAAGCCTTGTAATAATGGTAACACATAATTATTCACAGGCAGAACCTTATGTTACACGTAAAATACGCCTTCATGAAGGTACTGTTGTTTCAGATGTAACTGGCAATACAGACAATATTACTACAACTGGCACAGATACACCTGTAAACACTACCAGACAAGAAGATAATGCGTATACACAAGTTCCTTTTAAAGAAAAAATCAAAAATTATATTATAAGTTCCAGACAACATAATAAACTTGCAATGTGGTTCTCCCATCTTAACATAAAGACACAACCTGGAAGGACAACACTTTTTACTACATTTTTATTTATAATAAGTATTGTTTCATTCCTTTTAATTGGTGAGCTCCATGTCCAGAGTGATGATATATTTACAAAAGAATATTCACAGGCAGCATTTTTGCGTAAAGAACCAAAAAGAATAATAGCAGCACATACTGATGACAGTGATATTACAGAAAATGACCTTAAAGAAATAAGAAAAATCCGTTATGTAGAAACAGCAGACCCTTGTAGTTATGCTAATGATATTAATTTTTATCTTAATGAAGGCAAAGATTATAAATTTATATATGGCCAGAAAGGAATTACTGGTTTTGGACAAGGCGTATCTGATGGAGGCAAGGCAGTCTCATTTCTTAATACAGAGCGTTTTATGATGTCTGCTGGAAGCATTACAGAAAAAGACCTTGCAGCAGGCAGCCTTCCACAGTCAAGAAATGAAATTGTTATTTATTCAGAAGACCAGGGTATTATTGGCACAAGCCAGGCATGTTATTTTACTGCCACAAATATATGGGATACGGATGAGTATTATAAAACAGATTTAACAGTATCAGGCATATTAAAAAAAGAAACAGACCAGGTTTATTTTTCAAAAGAATTATGCAGTATGCTTTCAAATAGTATTAATTCTGGAGAATTTTTAATATGCTCTGAATACAATGATTTTTTAAAAGATTATAAACAAAAACTGCCATTAATACCTGTTATTAATAATGAACTATCAGGCAATGAAATGCGTATTTCACGTAAGTTTTACAGTAAATACCAGCGTAATAACCTGGCCACTGGCAAAAATGTATTCCGTTTCAGGTATTATGATAAAGAAAATAATACCAGTAATGAAACCCAGAATGAAGAAGTTAATATTTCTCCAAGTAAATTTAACTCATCTTCTTACAGTTTTTTAGAAACAAGTGAAGAATTTTATTATAAATACCTTACAGACAACAGCAACCAGGTTTCCATCTATATATCAAGTTATGCAAAAACCAGCCAGGTATTACGCAGCCTTGAAAAGAAAAATTATAAAGCTGTCAGTACATACAGCGTTAGTGCTGGGGATTACATTGAAAACCTTGTTAATGAACGCCTGGTAATAATTTGTATATGCTTACTTGGATTGCTTATACTGCTTGCTGCTGGAATACTAATTCTCCGTTCTTTACTTAAAATACGTATGAAAGATTATTTTGTACTTAAATTTATTGGAATGAAACTTAATGCAATAAATAAAATATGTTACCATGAAACATGCCTGTACAGTATATTTGCAATGGCAGCTGCTCTTGTAACCATGTTTATTATAAGAATGTTTAATATTGAAATAATTTCTGAAATTATATGGTATTATACATTTGGTGCATACTTGCAGTTCTTCCTGTACAATCTCTTGCTTTCAGCATTATCTGCTAAAGCATTTAACAAAATTTTGAGAGGGAGGTTACAGGCATGATTAAAGTAAATAATCTTAATAAATACTATAACAAAGGCAAGAAAAATGAACAGCATGTATTAAATAATATCAACCTGGAGTTTGGCAATACAGGCCTTGTCTGTATACTTGGTGAAAGTGGTTCAGGTAAAACAACCCTTCTTAATACAATAGGAGGAATAGATGATTTCGCAGATGGTACATTACAAATTGGTGATGCTGTATTTAAAAGTTATAAACAAAAACAGGTTGAACCTGTACGCAATGACCATTTTGGCTATATCTTCCAGAATTATTATCTGTTAAAAGACTACAGTGTAAATTACAATGTCAAAATTGCACTTAACCGCTACAACCTGTCTGAAAAAGAGAAAGATGAACGTACAAAATATATACTTGATATGCTTGGAATGGGAAAATACAGGAATAAACCCGTTTCAAAACTTTCTGGAGGACAGCAGCAGCGTGTATCTATAGCAAGGGCACTTGTAAAAGCACCTGATATTATTCTTGCAGATGAACCTACAGGAAACCTTGATGAAGAGAACACAATACGCACAATGGCAATACTTAAAAAAATATCAAAAGAATGTCTTGTGCTGCTTGTAACCCATGAAAAAAGAATTGCAAGATTTTTTGGTGACAGAATTATTGAAATACGTGATGGCAAGGTAGTAAGGGATGAAAATAATACAGCATATACATATGAGCGCAGCGATGACTTAAATATATACCTGAAAGAATTTGAAGAAAACAAGCTTGAGGACAGTTATTCCAAATTTAATATTTATTATAGAAAAGATGAAGTACCTCCATCAATAAATATAAATATGGCATGGAAAGATGGAAAACTCTATATCCAGAACCTTATGGACTATGATATTATTATGGAAGGTGAAGAAAATGGAATACAAATACTTGATACAGAGCGTCCTTCGCTCGAAATGGAAGAAATAGAAAATTTATCATATGACCTTAAAAGGCTTCCATCTAAAGGCAGGGCAAAACTTCCATTTCATGAAGTATGGCGTCTTGCAATGTCAAATATACTTCTTATGGGCAAAAAACAGATATTTATTACAATAGTGCTGGTTGCTGCTGCCATAATGCTTTCAATTACTGCTGCCAGATATTCAAACCTTGTTTCAATAGATGAAGAAAAAATTGTTTCAACAGATTCGCATATTACAAGAATAGATTTTAACAATATTTCTGTATTTAACCATTCTGACCATCTGGAAGTCCTTAACTTTACCAAGGACTACCTTTATGATAAAAAATATGGTTATACATTTTTTGCACCAGAAGGCTCTTTATACGTTGCTGGTGAAGGGTTTGAACAGATTAAAAATTTAAAACAGGTTATTAACAATGTTTCATATGTCCCTATTGACTGCTTAAATAAAGACAGCCTTATTTATGGCAAAATGCCAGAAAAACGCAATGAAACAGTAATAGACCTCCAGGTAATTAATAACCTTATGCAGTCAAAAGGTGTTGTAACAACAAGCATTAAAAAACCAGAGGATTTTATAGGTGCAGTATTAAAAACATCAAGTTATAAAATTAACTTAAAAATTACAGGAATAAGCAATAACCATGAACCAGCTATATACTGTGGACAGAATATTCTGCTTGGATTTCCACAAAAAGGATACCGGATTGCAAGCCTGGATGAATTAAAAAAGGAAGATAATAAAACTTATGGCAGCTTGCAGCTTGTAGACAATGAAATACTTATAAGGAATGGGCTGTATAATTCACTAAAACTTGAAAGCAATACAGACTACAGGATTGGTGATGATGCAGAGAACACATATAATATAACAGGTACATTTCCAGATGATATTGGTGTTGATTATATACTATCAGACAAAGGATGTTTAAATATACGTGACCTAATGATTTACCAGTATAAAACATGTATGATATATTCAGAAAATCCAGAAAAAACTATCCAGGACTTAAAAGAAATTGATGCCTCACGCAATAGTGTTTTTAAAATGAAGCTTACAATACCACATAATGAAGAACTGAAAGCTTATATTAAAGCAAATAAAGGCAATACAAATGCAAGCAGTCTTATAACTATAGTTATAGTTGTAATATCTGTAATTATGGTTTACTTCACAATTAAATCAAATGCTATATCGCGTAGTGAAGAACTTACAGTATACAGCCTTCTTGGCATTTCCAAAAAAAGCATATTACAGTCATATATAATTGAAATGTCATTACTCACTTCATACACATCACTTCCAGCAGTCCTTATTACAAGTGGTATAATAAAATTTATAGGAAGTATTCCTTCACTTGGAATTAATATGATATTCCCATGGTGGGCTGTACTGCTGCTTATAGCAGTAATATATATTGCACATGCTGTTATAAGCATAATACCAGTATATAAAATACTTTCAAAACCTCCTGCAACACTTGCTGTTAAAGGCTAAAACCTAAACCTTTACACTGGTTTAACTATAATATAATTACATAATTGGTATACCCTTTGCATTTAAAAATTTTTTATGATTTTAGCTGCAAAGGGTATTTATAATATATATTTCTATAGATTACATTTCTGCATATTTACAAATTAATTCATCAAGTTTCTGTCCATTATCCTTAATCCATTTGTCATAGGTAGTATTTTGCCCTGATATAATCTTACCAAGCTCTACAAGAAATTGTGGTATTGCCTCAACAATTATAGACTTTCCAAAATCCGAAAGGTTCTCTTTCCCCTGGTAAGGACATCCCCCTGTATAAATAGCAAATGCCTTCTTTGGTCCGTCTGGTGACTGTTTTATAGCACCTCTGAACCCTATTTCTGCAATCTGCTGTGCTGCACAAGAAGAAGGGCATCCGGAAATATGGATTTGTGGAAGTATACCATCAGCAAAATTTTCTTTACGCACAGCATCTATGCACATTCCAAGAAGTTCCTGCGAATCTCCAACCCCAACCTGGCAAATCTGGTTTCCTATACATGCAACTGATGTTTCAAATATAGTAGAAGCCCCGTCTTCTGTTGCCTCTAAGACTTTTTCTGCTTCTGTGCCATTACAGTTAATTATATAAAGCCCCTCTTCAGGAGTAATGCGTAACTCCACATCTTCCATATCTTTTATTAAATCATAAAGTTCCCTGAACTTTGAAGGTGCAATTTTGCCACCTGCTGGCTGGTAAAATACTGAATAAAGCCCTGTCTGTTTTTGTGCTGTTATTCTTTTTCCAGAAACCCTTGTGCCATCATCTTTTTTATTAATAATATATGGTTCTGGACATATATCCAGTTCTTCATTTTTAAAAGCATTATCTAACTTTTCCATAAATGCTTTCTTAAGGCCATCAATTCCAAGAGTATCCTGCAAAAACCTTGTCCTTGACTGTGCCCTGTTAGTATAATTGCCATAACTTACAAATGTGTCAACCATTGCTTTAGCATAGTAAAGTACCTTTGAAGGTTCTACACCTTCGGCAGCTTTCACTCCAAGTTTATGTTTATTGCCAAGTCCTCCTGCAATATAAACATCAAACTTGCCATCAGGCCGTGAAACAAAACCTAAATCCCTGAAAGTTGCATGTGTTTCATTTGTAGATGAATTAGAAAAACATACCTTAAGCTTTCTTGGAAATTTTACTGCTTTAATAAAATTCATCAGATAATCTGCTGTTTCCCTGGCATAAGGAAGAACGTCAAAATTTTCACCTTCCTGTACGCCTGAAAGCGGGGATGCCATTACATTACGTGGGAAATCCCCTCCACCACCACGCGAAACCATGCCAGCCCTCCACACACTTTCTATCATATCACATAAATCTTTTGCTTCAAGATTATGAAGCTGTATTGACTGGCATGTTGTAAGTTTAGCCAGGCTGACATCATATTTTCCACATAACTCTGATATAAATTCCAACTTATCCTTTGTAACTTGTCCTCCAGCAAGGCGCAGCCTTAACATATGCTTTTCTCCGCCACGCTGTGCATAGCTTCCAAAACCTCCTGAAAATCCTTTGTATTCTGCTACTGTCATCTCCTTGTTATGGAAAGCCATTGTTTTTTCCTTAAATTCTTCCAAATCAGGTATAAATTCCTCTAAAAAATCTTTTGCCATATACATTTCTCCTTTACATTACCATATCAAAGCGGATACCCATAATCCACATTGCCTGCAAGCAGATTTAATTAAAAACCAGCCTTATAGCTGCTGCCACCGTTTTCCAGCAGGAATTTTTACTCCTGCTAAAGCAAGCACAATCTGCTGCTGTTAAAATTAATCCCATTATATATCATATCCATATTTTTTTAAATAGTACATAAAAGAGAAAATAAAGAAATTTATATATATCCCCTTAGAGAAGCAGATTGTGCAAGCCTGGATGGCTGTATTTTATACATTGCCCTAATTAAAATTTCAGACAAAACCATAGTTATTATAAATAATAAAACTGCTACTCCAATTCCATGTAATAATGTAAAATTATATGGAACAGGTATATAATTAATTATTGAATTAAAGAAAAGTGTAACTGTACAAAACATAATCATTGACACTATAAAAAACTTATAAACAAATAATATATATAATACCATTATAAAATATTCTATACCCGCTACTGCAACTTCTTTACCTGCCTCAGCATTAAACTGGCTTATACTATCTGCCTGTATAAACCTTATAATAAATAATACCCCAAATGAAAATATAAAAAGTAATATATTTATTATCCGCTGGAACATAATACAAAATTCCTTGTATTTTGGTGAAGATTTAATAACATTAGAATACATAAGCGTACTTGCTGTTTGTGCGAAAAACAAGAAACTACAGTAAATCAACACACTTATTGATGGGACTTCATCAATGTTTATATATATAACACTTAAAATTCCTATTAACATAAAAACAAATGAACAGATTGCATTTAATTTAAACTGGTATCCATATTTAATAAGTTTTAAATCCTTAATCATAATATTCCTCCTTTACAACTCTGAATAAAATCCTGATATGCAATAATATTAATAACAGGCTTAATATAATTAAAACTATACTTGTTATAGTAAGAATACTTTTATCTAGTATAAATACATTAAAACCAATATAGAGCATTACTACTATAATAGTTATAAAATTATAAGCAGCAAAAAAATCAAAAAACCTTAAACTAAAAAGTGCAACAGTTATAAAAAAATATGCAGAAATTAGTAAATAAATAGTCAATCTTAATTGGACTTTTAAAACTGCTGCTGTTACAGAAATTATTAATAATGTACTTAATATTCTTCTTACTATATCTGACAGGATTGCCTTCTTTAATAACTGCGTATACTTTACGGATGTTTTTAAATACTCATTCCTGCCACTTTCTTTCCTGGCATATCCTGCAAACACAAAAAAGTCTGCCAGACATTCTACAGCAATAATAACCGTTGCCGCTGTAAAAACCAGTATAAAACTTCCATTAAGAAATATACTTTCTATATACAATAACACCCATACTGCCAAAGGATATACCATATATAATAAAAAGCGGAATTTCTTATCTGGTAAAAACATATGGTAACTCTCTATATAATCTTTCATAAACAACTCCTTTCCTATTATCATGTTTACATAAGCTGTGTATATTTTTTCATAACAGCAATACTAATCTGTGAAAGTTCTGGAACTTCCCTTGAGATATTTATCCCTGCTAGTTTATCAATATTCTCTGCAAGGCACATCCCTTCAAATCCATAATTACTTTTCTGGAAACTGAATAAAATATCCTTTACCTTGTCTGCATCTTCATTCTCACCCTTAACAAGAATATATTTTTCTTTTAAATCCTCAACAAAGCCATGCTCTGCTACTTTTCCTTTTTCCATTATTATTGCATAATCTGTTACATTCTCCATATCTGCAATATTATGAGTTGAAAAAAGTACACTGCTCTCACCATTTCCCTGTTCCAGATATTCCCTTATCATCTGGCAAAGTTTATCACGCATCAGAGGGTCAAGAGGGGAAGCAGGTTCATCAAGCAGAAGCATTTTTGTTTCCCTCGCAAAAACATTTGCAAGTACAACTTTCATTTTCATTCCATCTGAAAGTTTATTAAAACCTTTATTCTGTTTTTTTATGCCAGAAACTTCTATACCTAATAATCTACAAATCTCATAAAATTTGTCTTTATTAAACTTTTCAAATAAAAGTTCACTCGCTTCTGCAATCTGGGCTATTGTCCAATGTGGCATAAAATAATTACCTGGTCCAGTGTAACCAATATTTTCACGTATAA
Source organism: uncultured Lachnospiraceae bacterium (assembly GCA_910579085.1). Classification (GTDB taxonomy): domain Bacteria; phylum Bacillota; class Clostridia; order Lachnospirales; family Lachnospiraceae; genus Butyribacter. Next base: position 9,865 of record CAJTRU010000091.1, read on the forward strand.
CTCTTTCTTCCTTTTCACCGTTAAAATAATCTATAGTACCTTTATAATCAAGACGTACACCTGCAAGTATATTTATAAAAGTACTTTTTCCTGCCCCATTTTCGCCAATAAGTGCTGTTGCAAAGCCTTTGGGAATATCTAATGATGGGATATCTAATGCAAAACTTTTAAATTTTTTAGATAAATTATTGATGCTTATTACATTACTTTTATACATATTCTCTCTCCTCTATTCTCCACTTTCTTCTGTTTCAATCAACATCCTTAAAATTTCTATAAGCTCACTGTCTGGCACATTAGCAATTCTTGCTGCTGATATGGCATTTAATAAATATTCCTCCATTTTCCTTATATGCTGTTCCCTTAGCATTTCACTATCCTGTGCATTAACATAATACCCTTTGCCCTGTACTGCTGTTACAAGCCCGTTTTTCTCAAGCTCCTCATATGCTTTCATAGTAGTGATAACACTAATTCTTAAGTCCTTTGCCAATCCCCTGATTGAAGGAAGAAATTCACCCTGTTTGAATTTTCCTGCCAGAATATCTTCCTTAAACTGCCCAGCTATCTGCTGGTATATAGGAACTCCTGAATTCTGTATTATCCTCAAATATTTTCACCTGCCTTAATTATATGTAATATCAACTGTTTATATGTTATATATACACTATGAACAATTATTTGTCAATACCTTAATAATAAAATTCATATAAAAATCCTGTCTGGTAAAAATAAAAAAGCAGTTTATAGAAATAAATCCTATAAACTGCTATCTGTTATATATTTGTATTTATATCTGTATCTCCCTGTGTTCTACACAGGTTGAAAATACTATAAGGGTCTTTGTACGTCCATACCGCTGTAAGTCACCAATAAAATGGTCTAATTCATCTGTGCTTGGAAATAATACTTCTAATAACATTGAATAATCTCCTGTAACACAATTACATTCAATAACATTTTTACATCCCCTTATATATGGATAAAATTCTTCCTTATCAACGGGTGATACCTCAAGATTAATAAACGCTTTAATATGGTATCCAAGTTTTACAGGATTGACATATGCATGAAAACCTTGTATATACCCATTATATAAAAGGTTTTCTATTCTTACTGAAACAGCAGGAGAAGATAAAAAAACTTTTTCTGCAATTTCTTTTAATGACATTCTTGCATTTTCCTGTAACATAGTTATTATCTGTTTATCAATATTATCAAGTTCATTATTCTTCATATTACATCCCTCCCTATAAACACTATATCAAACGCTATTTTTATTATAGTCCGTTTTTTTATGACAGGCAAGGGATAAAATATTTAATAAAATTATTATTGCTTTTTTCCAACAATTAAATCATAACTTTCTGCAATCATTCTTTTTATATCATTATCAGGTACACTTCCATCCAGAATTATAGTATTCCAGTGTTCTTTATTCTGATGGTAGCCTGGTTGTACTGACTTATATGTATTTCTCCAGAAATCCCTCCACTGGATATCTGCTTTAACATTAACACATATATAACCATTTCTTTCATATGTCCATGCAAATGCTTTTTTATTTCCTTTATACCTTAGTAATATCCAGTTATCATCATGAAAAGGTGCATCTACATATACATCATCAAATGACAAACCATATTCTAGTATTTCTTCCCTTTGTTTCATAATACCTATTTCTCCTATAAAGCAAAAAAATCCAGTAATATGTATTACTGGATTTAAATGAGACACGGGGGAGTCGAACCCCCGACAACTTGATTAAAAGTCAAGTGCTCTACCAACTGAGCTAGTATCCCATCATATCTGCATTTTGCAGATACAATGCCCAGAGCCGGAATCGAACCAGCGACACGAGGATTTTCAGTCCTCTGCTCTACCAACTGAGCTATCTGGGCATTAGATATTTTTACAAATACCTAATTAATGGCGGGGACAGGATTTGAACCTATGACCTTCGGGTTATGAGCCCGACGAGCTTCCTAGCTGCTCCACCCCGCGTTAAATAATAACTCTTTAAAATTATACTCAAGCTACACTATAAATAGAACAACTTGCTTTATCTTATGTCTAATGGATGGAGAAGGATTCGAACCTTCGAAGGCGAAGCCAACAGATTTACAGTCTGCCCCCTTTGGCCACTCGGGAATCCATCCATAAGCCGATGATCGGACTCGAACCGATAACCTGCTGATTACAAATCAGCTGCTCTGCCAATTGAGCCACATCGGCACGTCAGTTATCACCAGTAATAATCAAACTAACTTATCTAAATGGGATCTACAGGGCTCGAACCTGTGACCCTCTGCTTGTAAGGCAGATGCTCTCCCAGCTG
>CAJTRU010000092.1 GCA_910579085.1 uncultured Lachnospiraceae bacterium
GCTGGTGCTTAAGCCCTGTCTTAAAATGTTCCGTAGGAACATTAAGGGCTTTATGTATCCATTGCGTGCGAGCCCAAGCGGAAGCGTGCTTTGTTCATGGAAGCCACTTTGGATTTGACAGCCCATAATTATTAAATTCCCGCATATCCCCTTAACTAAATAGCATTATTTTATATTGGCATAGTGGTTTGCAGGGACGTGCCCTGTCATGTAATAATTTAATGGAACACCAGAAACCCTGCGTCCGTCCTCCCCCCCCCCAACAGAATAACTTGAAATTACAATTTCTGCTGTTCATTTTGTTTGAAATTTCTTCATTTATGACGATAAATATATAAAGTATAACTGACAAAGATTTGCAGGAAAGGCGGAGAATATATGGACAATCCAAAAATAAACCCTTTAAATGCCCATGCTGCTGGAGGCAGGCAGGCCCAGGCGCAGCCAAGGCAGCACCAGACGGCAGGCAGGAACGGTTCTGCTTCTGTACAGGCTAATTCTGCCAGTGCTGCAAGGACTAAAGATTTTGGTGTGGTACAAAGCCCTGGAAGGCTCTATGAAGGTGATATTATCAGAGGTGAAGTTTCTGATTTATGTAATAATGATATAACTATTACTCTTGAAGATAATACTATACTCCGGGCTAAAATTACAGGAAACCCAATGCTGTCTATCGGGCAGACCGCTGCTTTCAGGCTTGGTGGTGTTTCTGGCGGAAGCATACTGCTTGAAGCTATCAAAAACAGCTTTACTGAAACAGAACTTACTCTTATTAATAAAGCCCTTGATGAAGCAGGACTCCCCCCGACGCAGCACAACCAGAGTGCTGTCAAAGCACTTATGGATAATATGCTCCCAATTAATAAGGAGTCTATACAGCACCTTATGCAGCAGTCATATGATTATAAGACCAATGATATGAACACCCTTGCAATAATGAACCGCCTTATGATGGATATTAATGCTGATACAGTAAAACAGTTCAGCAGTTATATGAATGGTACACACCAGCTTCTGGGCCAGATACAGGATTTCGCCCAAAATATACCTGCACTCCTTAATACACTTGCAAGTGGCGGCGCTTCTGGCACATTATCAGCGTTTGGGGAAAGACTTCTTTCCATAGCCCTTTATGACAATGCAGGAGGTACAGGCAGCATGCCAGATGGTACATTGTCTGTTTCACAGCTTACAGCCAGCCAGATGCAGGAACTTATGGAACTTTTGTCTGAGACCCCTCTTACAGAGGATGTTATTGCACAGCTTAAGGATGGTTCACTGTCCATACATGATGCCCTGTCTTTACTACGTGATGCAATTATATCTGGCACTGCAAAAATGCCTGAAGGGATTACACAGGAAGGCATAACAGACCAGCTTTTCCTTATAAACATGGCACTTGGCCAGGGTGATGGTGAAGAGGCGGTAATGAAGCAGACAGAGGACATTATTAAAAATATCCCTGTTGCAGATGCAAATATTACAGCAGAAGCAGAGGAAGAAACAACTGGCAGCAATAAAGCAGATAACAATCCTGGAAATGCAGAAATAACAGAAGGAAATGCAGAAAATACAGCAGACAAGGCTGGCAGCAGGTTCAATTTTGCTAATAAATTTTTCCAGACTATTACAGAAACTGCCAAGAATTCTTTTAATAATACATTAAACTTTTTGCAACAGGCAGCTACCCCTGGCACAAAGCAGGAACAGCAGCCAGTGCACACAATTATTGACACACTTGCAGATTTATATGGGAAGGAAAGCCGCCAGAGCGACAGTCTTGGTTCATTTCTTACAGCAGGTGAACGCAATGAACTGGTTACAAAGTTTGATTTCCTGCCTGTAAGCAAATCATTTATTAATAAAGTCCTGTCAGGCGAAGCAACTGCTAAAGAGGTGGTTACAGTTGTTAAAAACATTATACCACTTGCAGAACCTTCTGCTGTACAAGGGCTTCTTGGCTCACATGTGTTTGAAAATATACTTGGGAAGTTTTTACAGTCATCATGGACCCTTACACCTGATAAGCTGAAAAAAGAAGGTGAAGTAAATTCATTCTATGATAAAATGAAAACACAGCTCAGGCAGTTTGAAGACCTTATACAAACTGCACTTTCAGGCGAAGATTCAGATAATATGGGGCGCTCAGCGCATGATATGGAGAGTAATATTGAATTTATGAAGACATTAAGTGAAACATTTTCATACTTGCAAATGCCTTTAAAGCTTCAGAACCAGGACGCACATGCCGATTTATATGTATATACGCAAAAGGAGAAACTTAAACATAACCCAGAAAATGTACATGTGCTTCTGCATCTTACTCTTGAGCACCTTGGTGATATTGACATTTACCTGGATAAGAAAAAAAATGACATCAATGCAAAGTTTTCTCTTGAAGATTTACCATCTATTGATTTAATCAGGACTAATTCTGATATGTTAAAAAGTGCATTGAACGGGCAGGGTTATTCATGCCAGGTCGATGTTTCCCAGGCTGGTGCAGGCACAAGCACAGTTAATGAATTTGTTGATGCTAAAATCAACACATCTGCAACGGCTGATATGAAGCGCTTCTCATTTGATATTAGAGCATAGATTGAAAAGGCAGGTTTTACCTGCCTTTTCTTCTTTCAATCTTCAATTTCTGGATAGTCCTCTTTATTAATACAGCTTTTCCCTGTACCATCAAATATATAGTCAAATACAGGAGACATGCCTACAAATTCACATCCATACACTGTAAAACCATCGTCACGCTGTTTTCTCCTTACAATTCTTACAACACAGTTAACGCTGTCCCTTCCATCCTCAAACTGGAGCCTTAAATCAAAATAAAAGCCTATTGGAAGAATACTTTTTGTTACAAACCCCATCCCATACTTTGATATATCAATAACTTCTATAGGTGCATTAAGATTGTTTACATGTACATTATTCTGCTTAAATACAGAAGAAACCTGAAGATGCATAATAGCTGGTACTCTCTGGCTTCTTCTGTTTTCAATTTCAATTTCCTGCTCTTCCTCCATAATCTCCTCCCATATTATAACATGCTTTTATATATGTTATAAAGGCATATTATAAAAGTTCTTTAAGAATTGCATTTACCGTTGCAGGGTCTGCCTTGCCCTTCATTTCTTTCATTATCTGCCCTACAAGGAAACCTGCTGCCTTTTTCTTGCCATTATGGTAATCTTCTACAGGCTGTGGGTTTTCTTTTATGACTTTCTGTACAACCTCTCTTAGCGCCCCATCATCTGACACGGCTTTTAGCCCGTTTTCTTCAACATATTTTTCAGGGTCAGTATTGTCATTAAACATTTTTTCAAATACTTCTTTGGCTGTCTGGCTGTTTATTACTTTGCCTTCTGCCAGGTTTACAAGTTTAGCAAGGTTCTCTGGTGAAAACTTAAGCCCAGAAGGCTCTATGTTATTCTCTTTCATAAGACGCATTGTTTCAACCATAAGCCAGTTTGATACTTTCTTAGGGTTGTTGCATATAGCAGAAGCCTTTTCAAAAATATCTGCAAGATGCTTGTCCCCTGTAATAATCTGGGCATCATATTCTGGAATTTTAAACTCCTCTTTATAGCGCTTTAACTTTTCATCACGGAACTCTGGCTGCGCTGCCCTTATTTCTTCCAGCCACTCATCACTTATAACTACTGGTACAAGGTCTGGTTCTGGGAAATAACGGTAGTCCTGTGCATCTTCTTTGGAACGCATTGCATACGAATACTCTTTATTGTCATCCCAGCGCCTTGTTTCCTGTATTACTTTGCCACCTGATTCAATTATATCAATCTGGCGCTCTTTTTCTGCCTCAATAGCCCTTGCAATAGCCTTAAATGAATTAAGGTTTTTCATCTCTGTACGTGTGCCAAACTCTGCCGCCCCTGCTTCCCTTATGGAAAGGTTTACATCTGCACGCATTGACCCCTCCTGGAGCTTGCAGTCTGATGCACCAAGGTACTGTATAATAAGGCGCAGCTTGTCAAGATATGCTATTACTTCATCCGCTGAACGCATATCTGGCTCTGAAACAATCTCAATAAGCGGCACACCTGAACGGTTAAAGTCTACAATTGAACTCTCACCCCATTCATCATGTACCAGTTTCCCTGCATCCTCCTCCATATGGATTTCATGTATGCCTATAGTCTTAGTACCGCCATCTTCTGTTGTAATTTCAATTCCGCCATCCCTGCATATAGGGTAATAAAGCTGTGATATCTGGTAATTCTGTGGATTGTCAGGATAAAAATAGTTCTTGCGGTCAAATTTGCAGTTCTGTGTAATCCTGCAATTAGTGGCAAGTCCTACAGCAGCAGCATATTCAACTACCTTTTTATTTAAAACAGGAAGTGAACCGGGCATACCTGTACAGACAGGGCATGTATGCGAATTTGGCGCACCCCCGAATTCTGTAGGGCATGAACAGAAGATTTTAGTTTTAGTTGCAAGCTCTACATGCACTTCAAGTCCAATAACTGTTTCATACTGTTTCATTAATAAACCTCCATTCTGCTTCCCGTTTACGCAAGCGGGCTGTATTTATATTCTCTTGTCTGCTCAAATGAATATGCTGCACGTATTATATTTTTCTCTTCAAAACAATTGCCTAAAATCTGAAGCCCTATAGGAAGGTTCTTGCTGTCCATTCCACAAGGTACAGTTATTCCTGGAAGCCCTGCAAGGTTTGCTGAAATTGTATAAATATCACCAAGGTACATTTTAAGCGGGTCACTTAAACTCTGCCCAAGCGCAGGGGCTGTAGACGGGGCAGCAGGCCCGAGTATTACATCATATTTGCTAAATGCATTGTCAAACGCTTTTTTAATAAGGGCTTTTGTTTTAAGCGCTTTTATATAATACGCATCATAGTAGCCAGAACTAAGCACAAATGAACCAAGCATAATCCTTCTCTTTACTTCTGCACCAAACCCTTCTGAACGTGTTTTTTTATACATATTGTGAAGCCCGTTATAATCCTCTGTACGGAAACCATATTTTACCCCGTCAAACCTTGCAAGGTTTGAACTTGCCTCTGCACATGCAATTATATAGTATGCAGGTATTGCATAATCAACAAGGCTTAGGTTAAATTCTTCAATAATTGCACCCTTTTTCTCAAGTTCTTTTGCAGCATTAAGGACTGCTTCTTTTACTTCACTGTCAAGCCCTTCACCAAAATAATCAGAAGGTATGCCTATTTTCATGCCTTTTACATTATCAACAAGCGCAGATGTAAAATCATAGCTGTCACGTTGGACAGATGTTGAGTCTTTCTTGTCATATGATGCTATTATTTCCAGTACTGTTGCACAGTCAGTAACATCCTTTGCAACAGGCCCTATCTGGTCAAGTGAAGAACCATATGCTATAAGCCCGTAACGTGAAACAGTGCCATACGTAGGTTTTATCCCTGTAACACCACAGAATGAACTTGGCTGCCTTATAGAACCACCTGTATCTGAACCAAGTGCATAAGGGCACTCACATGCTGCTACAGCAGCACATGAACCTCCTGATGAACCTCCGGGAACATGCCCTGTATTCCAAGGGTTCTTTGTAACCCCGTAAGCAGATGTTTCAGTAGTACTGCCCATAGCAAACTCATCCATATTTGTCTTGCCAATAATTACAGCACCTGCCCTTTCAAGGTTAAGAACCGCTTCTGCTGTATATGAAGGCACATAATTTCCAAGTATCTTTGAACTGCATGTTGTAAGCAGCCCTTCAGTACACATATTGTCCTTTATTGCGACAGGCACACCAGCAACAGGGCCTGCCAGCTTTCCTTCATCAATCAGCTTTTGTACTTCATTTGCACGCTTTACAGCACCCTCCCTGTCAATAGTGACAAAACTGTTAACCTCTGCTTCCTTCGCCTCAATTGCATCCAGTGCAGCCTGGACAGCTTCTGGTGCAGATATCTCTTTGTTCTTTATTTTCTCTCCAAGCCCTGTGGCTGTCAAATTCATTAAAGACATTTTTCCCTCCATTAAGTTACACCAAACTATACTATAGTTTTAGGAACTACAAAACAGTCATCTTTTCTTTCAGGTGCATTAGCAAGTGTAATTTCCCTGCCATCACCATTACATACTTCATCTTCCCTGAATACATTATTTACTGGGAAAATATGTGACATTGGTTCTACCCCTTCTGTATCCAGTTCATTAAGCTGGTCTATATAATCAAGCATCCTCCCCATATCCTTCTTTGCCTGTTCCTTCTCTTCACTGTCCAGTTCAAGCTTTGCAAGAATTCCTACATACTCAATAGTTTCGTCTGAAATCATATTTGCCATAACTATATCCCTTCCTAACCAAACAGCCCGCTGAAAAAATCTTTTATTGCATTAAATATATTTGCAAAAAAGTCACCAACTTTCTCTGCAAGACCTTTTGTATCAACTTTGCTAAAATCAATTCCCGCATCCTTAAGTTTATTATAAATTTCTGATGCCTGCTCTTTTATAGTGTCAACATCTATATCTACTTCCGAAACTTTTTTAAGCATTGTTGTCAGCTTTTCAACATCTTCCTCTTTTATATTTATCTTAAGGGCTTCTGCTGATGCTTCAACTGCATCCCTTATATCATCCAGTGATGAAAGCTCTTCTTCAAAAATCTTCTGTTTAGCAGCAGCTACAAGCTGTACTACCTTGTCATTATCGCCAATGCTTTCTGCAACTTCTGCTGTTGTTACAAGTTCATCTGTTGCCGTATCCATTGTACTTTCTGGGATGTCCTGCCCTGTCATAACAGAATACGCTTTCATCGCACCCACAAGAGCTGAAGTCCCTGATATATTAAACGGGGCAGCAACTGTAACTTTAGCATCACTTAAACCTGCTGTTATTAGCGCATTACAATACATTCCCGATGTACAGTAATTTACATTATTCGTTGATACAAAAATCCCGCTTCCCTCTTCAGTTTTAACTACCATTACTGATGAAAGCGCCCTTGTGCCTATTACTGATGCGTCAAGATAACTGCCAAGGTAATCATGTTCATCCTTATTTGTAACTTCTATTGTTTTATAATCTGCAAGGCCTGCCTCTGTAAGCCCGAAAATATTTAAAACAGAAGCTTTCTCAGATGGTTTTAAATCTGCACCAAATGCAATGTATTTATCATAACCAGATGCAGGAACAGCATCTGCCTTTGCTGGCACTGGCGCTGTAGCCGCCAGTACACATACTGCCAGGGCTATACAAACCCCTTTTACTATTTTTATCATATATTTGCATCACCTGCTTTTATTCGTTCCATTGCCTTCTCAGTATTTTCAAGGCTTCCAAATGCTGTAAGCCTGAAATAGCCTTCACCGCTAGGCCCGAAGCCTGAACCTGGTGTACCAACAATATTAAGGTTTTCCAGAAGGTAATCAAAAAATTCCCATGAAGTCATATTATCTGGTGTCTTAAGCCATATATAAGGGGCATCTGTGCCTCCATATATCTCATAGCCTGCCGCTTCCAGGCCTTCCCTGATAATCTTTGCATTATTCATATAGTATGCAATCTGTTCTGCTGTCTGCTTTTTGCCCTCATCTGTATAAACTGCTGCACCTGCTGCCTGTATAATATAAGGTGCTCCATTAAACTTTGTACCATGACGGCGTGCCCATAAACTGTGAAGTGTTACACCACCACATTCAAGTTCTTTTGGAATAACAGTAAATCCAAGACGCGTACCTGTAAAGCCAGCATTTTTAGAAAAGCTTCTAAGTTCAATTGCACATGCCCTGGCTCCCTCACACTCATAAATAGAATGTGGCACACCAGGAGTTGAAATATATGCCTCATATGCAGCATCATAAATAATAACTGCACCCGATTTTAATGCATAATCAACCCATACCTGTAACTGCTCTTTTGTTATTGTTGTACCTGTAGGGTTATTTGGGAAACAGAGGTAAATTATATCTGGTGTTTCTGATGGTATTTCAGGACAGAAATTATTTTCCTTTGTACAAGGCATATATATTACATCTGACCATTTCTCTGTAGCAGGGTCATAAACACCTGTACGGCCTGCCATTACATTTGTGTCAACGTATACAGGATAAACCGGGTCACAGACTGCAATTTTATTATCCTGTGCAAAAATATCCCCTATATTTCCTGAATCACTCTTTGCCCCATCACTTATAAATATTTCATCTGCTTCAATACTACAGCCACGGTTTTTATAATCATTTACAGATATTGCTGTACGCAAAAATTCATACCCAAGGTCTGGGGCATATCCTTTAAATGTTTCTTTCTTTGACATCTCATCTACTGCACTATGAAGTCTTTCAATAACAGCCTTTGAAAGCGGAAGGGTTACATCGCCTATGCCAAGGCGTATAATATTACCTGCCTTGGCAGGATTAGCCTCACTGTACGCTGCAACCTTCTTTGCTATTGTTGAAAATAAATAGCTTCCTGGTAACTTAAGATAATTGTCATTAATTTTAAACATTTTATAACCACCTTTCATGTATTGGATTACTTAATATATTGTAACTAATTTATTATACCCTTACCAGTAATAACCAATTTACTGCTGGGTACAAACTATACAGTAACATTATTTATACTGGCTTACATTAGAACTGTCCACCTTTTCAAATGGAACATACACATATTTATTATCTTCTGTTGCACCCTCTATATTGCTAATTGAGCCGCCCTTTGCCAGTTCTGCTGCTGCTTTCACTGCATATTCCCCCTGTCCCTTTGCTGACTGGTACACAGTAAACACCATTTTCCCATCTTCAATAGAAGCACACCCATCTGTTGTTGCATCTACACCAAGCACTGGCGCATCTGCCGGGTTAATGTTATTTTCAGCATATGCATCAAGTACCCCAAGTGCCATTGAATCATTGTTGCTTGCAACAAAATCATATGGCTGCCCAGTTGACAGGAATATATTAAATAAATCTTTTGCCTGTCCCTGGTCCCAGTTTGCTGTATCTTTAAATACAATATTTATGTTTTTATCTGACTCTTTAAGTGCCTGTACAAGTGAATCTGTCCTTCCCTTTGTAGCAGAATGTCCAAGTTCACCTTGCATAATTACTACGTTTATCTCATCTTTGCCCTGGCTTTTGTCTAGTATATATTCAGCCTGGTATCTGCCCGCATCTGCTTCACTTGACCCTACATATACGTATTTGTCAGCCTTAAGCCTCTTATCATCTGGACAACTGTTATAAAAGACTATTGGTATTCCGCCTGCAATCTCTTCAAGTTCAAGCGCTGTATCTGTATTAATTGGATTACACAATATTACATCATAGCCTTCTTGTGCTGCCTTTTTAATCTGTGCAACCTGTGTTTCCAGAACTCCCTCCGCATCTTCTGCAACAAATTCTGCACCAATTTTTTCAGCCTCTTTTTTTGCTGCCTCTATAAGCGAAGACCTGAAAGTATCAGCCTGTGATACTGTAAGGTATATCCTTATGCCCCTGCCATCCCCTGTGCCTGTGCTGCTGCACCCTGCCAGCACATTAATACACAATATACATGACAGAAATAAACTTATAACTTTCTTCATAACGCCTGGTCTCCTTTCTGCCTGTTTATATTTTAAATGTGTTAATCTGCTTTGACAGCCTCTCTGCTGTTTCTGCAAGGACTTTTGAATCTCCAGCTACTTTATGGCTGTTTTCTGAAATTGAATTTGCCTGTACTACCATATTTTCGGAAGTTGCAAGTATTTCATCAGAACTTGCTGCCTGCTCTTCTGATATTGCTGCAACTGTTGTTGCTACCTCATCAACCTCTCCGACCTTGCTTATCATATGCGCTATCATATCATTAGTTTCTTCAATATTCTTATATATAATATCAAATGTTTCCACTGCTGTATATATAAGCTTGCTGCTTTCATCAATATTCTTTGAACTTGTACCAGCTTGTACTACCGCATTATTAACAAGTCCCCTGATTTCATCAATAAGTTTTGTAATATTGCCTACAGAATCTGTGCTGTTTTGTGCAAGCTGCCCAATCTGTGCTGCAACTACAGCAAATCCTTTGCCCATCTCTCCTGCCCTTGCTGCCTCAATAGAAGCATTAAGCGAAAGAAGGTTTGTTTCATCTGCAATATCACCAATAAGCGCAACTATCTTTGTAATTTCTTCTGAAGCCTCACCAACCTTATCTACAGCATCATTCAGTTCACTGATTGCAGTGCTTATATCTTTCATTGCAACACCAATCTTCTGCATGTCCGAACGTCCTTTATTTGATACACTGACAGTTTCCTGCATTTTTTCATCCACATGGCTGCTGTCCTCATGTGTATCTGTAACAACCATAGCCAGCCTTGTTGCATTTTCTGCAATTTCATTTACAGATATAGAAAGCTGGTCAACTGTTGTATTAAGTTCTGACATTGAGCTTGCCTGTGTCTGGGCTGAACTGTAAAGTTCTGATGATATACTGTCACTGCTCCATGCCTGCTCACTTAACTGGCTGGAAATATTATGTATATCTTTTAATATATCACGCATTGATGCCATAAACTGCTTGACACTGCCACCCATAAGTGCAATTTCATCATGCCCTTTTATTTCAACATCTACAGTAAAATCACCTGAAGACATAGTAGTAACAGCATTAGTAATCCTGCTTACAGGACGTATCATTATATTGACAACCCGGTCAATAAGCACACATAATAACAGTATTAAAACAACTCCTATAACAACCAGTTTTGTACGTAAAGCATTAACATCTGCCAGTACAAGCAATTCAGGCACATATGAAACGAGTATCCAGTCTGTCCCTGAAATCTCTTCAAAAACTGTCATATTTCCTTCTACTGAAGAATATGCCAAATCATTTTTATTAATCTTGCCATCAAGTGCTGTAAAATATTTATCCTCTTTATTATCACCAAGCCCCGTTGAAATAACAGACGAATCCCTGTGCGCAATTATTTTTCTTGTATCTTTGTCCACAAGAAATGCATGTGCACCTTCCATATCAATAAAAGAATTAACTATTATGGAAATTTTATCTATAGACAAATCTGCAGATATAACCTTTAACACACCAGAACCATCATTTAAAATACCTGTTGCACTTACAACATCATTGCCGTCATCATTCTTGTAAGAACTCGTATATGCCATATTCTTTCTTGTAATACCCTGCTTGTACCATACAGATTCCGTGGCATTATTAACTGTAAGCCCTGACTGTGATGCTTTTACAACACTTCCATCTGAACCAGCAATATACATGCCATCTTTAAAATTCGGGTTAAATCCATAATATCCGTCAAGGATTGCCTGTAGTTCTGCACTGCCAGGTTTTACTGTTTCAATATTCTGCTTTGCCATTTTAAATGAAGCAAGGTTTTCATTAAGCCATGCTTCTATCTGGGTTGCCTGTTTGCTTACTGACAGTTCCAGCATGTTATGTGCTGAATTCTCAAGAAGTTCCTTGGATATTTTGTATGAAAATAATACAAGTACACCAACCATTACAATAACTACTGGTATAATAATCCTGAGAAGCTTGAATTTTATAGAAGTTACCCTTACCTTTTTCTCTTTTTTTGCCTTTACCTTCTCCATAGCCACCTCCTGGTACTAAACCATTCTCCTGGGTTATGCCTTGGGGACTGCTTTCCATAAAATACCCCTTGGCTGTTTTTATATTGTTATTATACAATTTATTATACAGCTTAGTCAATAAATCTTTATAAAAAGCGGAAAATAGCACTAATAGCACCGGCTTATGGTATCTGGTTATTTCTATACAAAAAAGCAGCGTGCCTGGCGTAAAATAACAACCAGACACGCTAAAGATGCCCCTGCCAAGGATTTTATGCCCCGCCTTATCCGGGCTGCCTCTTAATCCCTGCACAATCGGCGTGACAGGATTTGAACCTGCGGCTTCTGCGTCCCGAACGCAGCGCTCTGCCAAACTGAGCCACACGCCGTTTTATCATAAACCTGTAAATAAAACTGGCAATATATTAATATTTGACATCTGTTATCATATACTTATGGGGAAAATTTGTCAATTGTTTTTTGGATAATTTCCAGTTATCTTTTTATCCTGTTTTTTATTGCAGGTTACTGGTGACAGGTTTTGCGTGCCAGATGCCATCAATTATTCCATAAAAGGGGTACT
>CAJTRU010000093.1 GCA_910579085.1 uncultured Lachnospiraceae bacterium
TAAAGGCTTTTAGCCGCAGAGCAAACCACCCGTTATACGGGTGGTGCTGATTTATGTAATATTGTGGCTTTGGTACTGGAAATCGTCCGTCCGCCAGCAAAAAATAACTGTAAATTTATTGACTGTAAGTGTTTAACGCTTGTATTTTCCTTGCATAGATGGATTATTAATGTTATACTATAACAGATAGTGTGCAGGCCATTCCCGGGACTTCTGAAAAGCCCGTCTTAAAAATGCTTTATTTATGCGCATTTAAGGCGGTTTTTTCAGTTGTTTCGGAAAGCCTGCAATATAAAAAATATTCTGGCATTGCCAGCGGAGTTTATGCTCAGGAAGGAGATATAATGTCATATAAATCATATTCTATGGAACTTGCAGGAAGGACACTTACGGTTGATATCGGAAGGGTCGCAAAGCAGGCAAATGGTGCAGCACTTATGCATTATGGTGAAACAACAGTGCTTTGTACTGCAACAGCATCAGACAAGCCAAGGGAGGGAATAGATTTTTTTCCGCTTTCAGTGGAATTTGAAGAAAAAATGTATGCCGTTGGCAAAATACCAGGCGGTTTTAATAAACGTGAAGGAAAGGCTTCTGAAAACTCAGTCCTTACAGCAAGGGTTATAGACAGGCCTATGCGTCCTCTTTTCCCAAAGGATTACCGCAATGACTGCACATTAAATAACCTTGTGCTTTCTGTAGACCCTGAATGCCGTCCTGAACTCGTTGCAATGATTGGTTCAGCACTTGCAACAAGTATTTCAGATATACCATTCTGTGGGCCATGTGCAACTACACAGCTTGGCATGGTGGATGGGGAGTTTATAGTAAACCCTGGACAGGAAGTGTGGGACAATGGAAGCTTAAGGCTTACTGTTGCATCTACAAGTGAAAAGGTTATTATGATTGAAGCAGGTGCGGACGAAATACCTGAGGATAAAATGCTAGAGGCAATTTATCTCTGTCATGGCATTAACCAGACAATTATTGAATTTATTAATAAAATTGTGGAAGAAGCAGGCAAGCCAAAACATGAATATACAAGCTGTGCAATTCCAGAGGAAATGTTTGCTGCAATTAAAGAAATTGTACCTCCAGAGGAAATGGAAGAGGCAGTATTTTCAGATGATAAACAGGTACGTGAGGAAAATATACGCAAGGTAACTGAAAAGCTTGAAGAGGCATTTGCAGATAATGAAGAATGGCTTGCAATTCTTGGAGAAGCAATTTACCAGTACCAGAAGAAGACAGTCCGTAAAATGATTTTAAAAGACCATAAGAGACCAGACGGACGCCAGATTACAGAAATCAGGCCGCTTGCAGCAGAAGTTGACCTTATTCCAAGGGTGCATGGTTCAGCAATGTTTACACGTGGACAAACACAGATTTGTACAATTACAACACTTGCACCACTTTCAGAGAAGCAGAAGGTAGACGGGCTTGATATATTCACAACAGAAAAAAGGTATATGCACCATTACAATTTCCCTTCATATTCTGTAGGGGAGACAAAGCCAAGCCGCGGGCCTGGAAGGCGTGAGATTGGACATGGTTCATTAGCTGAGAAGGCACTTGTGCCAGTGCTTCCAAGCGAAGAGGAATTCCCATATACAATACGTACAGTTTCAGAAACATTTGAGTCAAATGGCTCTACATCACAGGCTAGTATATGTGCATCAACAATGTCACTTATGGCAGCAGGTGTTCCTATTAAAAAGCCTGTTGCAGGTATTTCATGTGGACTTGTTACTGGTGAAACTGATGATGACTATATTGTGCTTACAGATATACAGGGG
Source organism: uncultured Lachnospiraceae bacterium (assembly GCA_910579085.1). Lineage (GTDB taxonomy): Bacteria > Bacillota > Clostridia > Lachnospirales > Lachnospiraceae > Butyribacter. The sequence goes on from CAJTRU010000093.1 coordinate 1,797, forward strand.
CTTGAAGATTTCTTTGGTGACATGGATTTCAAGGTTGCAGGGACAAAAGACGGAATTACAGCAATACAGATGGATATTAAAATACATGGGCTTACAAAACCTATTGTAGAAGAGGCTATAAGCCGTACACGTGAAGCGAGGATGTATATTCTTGACAATGTTATGCTTCCTGCAATTAGTGAGCCACGTAAAAATGTAGGCAAATATGCCCCTAAAATTATACAAATGCAGATTGACCCTATGAAGATAGGTGATGTAGTAGGGCAGAGGGGCAAGACAATTAATGCACTTATTGAACGTACAAATGTAAAGATTGATATTTCAGATGAAGGAATGGTTTCAATCTGTGGCGAAGATGAAGCTTTAATGGCAGAAGCAAAAAGGCTTATTGAGATTATTGTTACAGATTTTTATGAAGGACAAGTTCTTGAAGGCGAAGTAATAAATATCAAGGAGTTTGGGGCGTTTCTTGAATTTGCACCTGGCAAAGAGGGAATGGTCCATATTTCTAAAATTGCCAAAGAGAGGATAAACCATGTTGAGGATATACTTACCCTTGGTGACAGGGTTAAGGCTGTATGCCTTGGCAAAGATAAGATGGGAAGGATAAGCTTTAGTATTAAGGATGTAAAATAATGCCAGATACTAAAAATATAGCACGTATTGGAATGCTTGTAGCCGTGGCATTTGTGCTAAGTTATATAGAATCAGTGCTGCCTTTAAATTTAGGCATACCTGGCATAAAGGCAGGGCTGTCAAATATTGTAGTAGTGTTTTCCGTTTTTTACTTTCCTCCTTTAACAGCGTTTAGCATAGCAATTGTACGCATAGTATTATCGGGGCTTGCGTTTGGAGGCATGTCAGGCATGTTTTACAGCCTGGCAGGTGGAATTCTTAGTTTTATTATAATGCTTATATTAAAAAAGACCAGAAAGTTTTCAGTCTATGGTGTAAGCGTGGCAGGTGGTGTGTCCCATAATATAGGGCAGATACTTGTTGCTATGGCAGTACTACAAAGCAGCATGGTAATTTATTACCTGCCGTTCCTGCTTGTAGCAGGTGTAGCAGCAGGTATAATAGTAGGGATGCTTGCAGCAGTCCTTGTAAAAAGGTCTGGGGATGCCAGCATATAAGTATATAATACCAGAAAATACAGAATTATAAATAAGCAAGGTATACAGTATAAAGAACTGTATACCTTGTTTATTTTTGCAAATATTGGCATTATCAGATAACGCCAAATCTCTTTTTCTATTTGTTGCAAAACCAGCTATAATATTAGTATAATAAATCTATCAAAAAGGGATTGACTGGCCAGTCATGCCTCAAGTGCAGGAATTTTAGAATAAGTGAGGTATGTGTATGAAAGAAAAAGTACAATTATTTGGAAGGTTTCTAAGTGGAATGGTAATGCCAAATATTGGTGCATTTATTACATGGGGGCTTATAGCGGCACTGTTTATTTCAACAGGCTGGATACCAAATGATAAGTTTGCTGCATTAGTAAACCCTATGTCACATATGCTTTTGCCGCTGCTTATTGCCTATACAGGCGGTGAAGTGGTTGCAGGCAAGCGTGGCGGTATAATTGGTGCAATTGCAGCTATGGGTGTTATTGTTGGTTCACCAGATACCCCAATGTTTATAGGGGCTATGATAGCCGGCCCGTTATCAGGCTGGATTATTAAACAGTTTGACAAGAAGATAGAAGGCCATGTTAAAGCAGGCTTTGAAATGCTGGTAAATAACTTCTCATTAGGAATTATTGGAGGTATACTTGCACTAATTGCTATGGCTGGCATTACACCGCTTGTCAATGTGTTAAGCAATGCTATGAGCGCAGGTGTCAATTTCTTTGTAGAACATGGGCTGCTGCCGCTTGTAAGCCTTTTTATAGAGCCAGCCAAAGTATTGTTCCTTAATAATGCAATTAACCAGGGAATACTGTCACCAATGGGAATACAGCAGGTAACTGAAGCAGGTAAATCCGTATTCTTTCTTCTGGAAGCAAATCCAGGCCCAGGGCTTGGCGTGCTGCTGGCTTATTGCATAGCAGGAAAAGGAAGTGCGAAGAGTTCTGCACCAGGGGCAGTTATAATCCATTTTCTTGGCGGGATACATGAAATATATTTCCCATACATACTTATGAACCCGTTATTACTGCTGGCAACAATTGCTGGTGGTGCATGTGGCGTATTTATATTTACAATGTTTGATGTAGGGCTTGTGTCAGCAGCATCACCTGGAAGCATAATTGCAATACTTGCAATGGCAGAACGCCACAGTTACATAGGGCTGGTAATTGGCGTGCTTCTGGCAGCACTTGTGTCATTTGTGATATCACTTCCTATACTTAAATTCATGGGAAAAGATGCTTCATTAGAAGAAGCACAGGCAAAGAAAGATGCAATGAAAAGCCAGTCTAAGGGTATGCCAGTACAAAGCAGTACTAAAGCATCATCTGGAAAAATACGTAAAATTGCTTTTGCTTGTGATGCAGGAATGGGCTCAAGTGCAATGGGCGCAACAGTGCTTAAGAAGAAAATAGCAGAAGCTGGAATGTCTGGAATAGAGGTAATACATACACCAGTATCATCAATTCCAGCAGATGTGCAGATAGTAGTAACACACAGGGATTTAGGTGAGCGTGCAGCACATAGCAATCCGGATGCAAGGCTTGTACTTATAACAAACTTCCTTGCAGCGCCAGAATATGGGCAGCTTATAGAAGACTTAAAACAGACAAACCTGTAAAAATAATTTAAAGGTAATTTTAGTATAAATTTCCATTTATCCTGGGCAGTACATGGGCAAAGCATATAACTGCTTTGCCCTTATGGGAATAAACAGAAAGGAATGGCTGCGCCATGAAGATTTTATCAAGAGCAAAACAGATATTAAAAATACTTCTTACAGAGGAAGAAGCAATACCTGTAAAGTCCCTGGCAGAAAAGATTGGTGTAAGCAAGCGTACTACCCAGAGGGAACTTGAATATATAAGCTCATACCTTAAAGGATATGATATAAAATATTTTTCAAAAACGGGTACGGGCATATGGCTTGAAGGGACGCAGGAAGAAAAAGAAAGGCTGCTTTCCTTTTTATGCCAGGAGGAAAGCCCTGATGTTCCTAATAGAGAGGAACGCAGGAAGCGTCTTATATTAGAAATATTAAAAGAAAAAGGGCTTAAAAAGCTGTTTTATTACAGCAGCCAGTTTGGTGTAAGTGAAGCGACAGTAAGTACAGATTTAGAAGCAATAAGGGAATGGCTTTCTGGCTTCGGGCTTGACATAATAAGGAAGCCAGGAAGCGGCATATATGTAGAAGGCACAGAAGAAAATTACCGTAAAGCAATAGGAGCGTTTATTAATGACAACCTGGATACAAGGCTTTTACGTGAAGCATATGAAAATACATATGAAATTCCAGAGAATTATGAATATACCAGAAAGAATGGCATACATGGAATTCTTGATGAAAATATTGTTAAAAAGGTAATGGAATGTATTAACAATATTGATGACAAAAGGGTAGCGTCACTTACTGAAAATTCATATATGGGGCTGGTTATCCATATTTCGATTGCAATAAACCGCATTATGAAGAACGAGGTAATAGAGGAAAGCGGCAAAATAGAAGAGGACATTGTCAAAGATATCGATTATTCACTTGCAGCAGAAATTGCGTCAACACTTGAAGAGGAGTTCCAGATTAAAATACCAGAAATTGAAATTACATATATCTGGCTTCATATTAAGGGCTCTAAACATGAAAAAATCCAGTATGGCACTGCACAGCCAGTAGCAGGCGGAAGGCAGCTGCGCCAGCTTGTAAATGAGATGATAGATGCATTTGATGAAGAAAATGCTTATCTGGTTAAGCAGGATGATGAATTCCTGCAAGGGCTTTTAGCACATTTGCAGCCAACAATTATAAGGCTTGTACATGGAATGAAGATACATAATCCTATGCTTGGTGAGATAAAGAGGAGTTATGCAGAACTGTACAAGAAATGCGAAGCAGTTGCAAAGGTGCTTGGTGAAAGCCTGTGCAAAGAAGTGCCACCAGAGGAAACAGGCTTTCTTACAGTACATTTCGGGGCAGCAATGGTAAGGCTTGAAGGCAGAAAAGAAAAACTGCGTAAAGTACATGCCGGGGTAGTCTGTTCAAGTGGCATTGGCATTTCAAGGCTTATGTCATCAAAGCTTAAAAAAGTATTCCGTAATAAAATGGTTCTGTCAACATATGGTAAAAATGATGTAACACCATATATTATAGGTAAAACAGATTTCTTTATTTCAAGCATACCATTAGAAATAGAGGATGTGCCTGTATTATATGTAAATCCATTATTAAATGAAAAGGATATGGAAGAAATCAGGCGTCTTTTTTATAAATATGAAAGGCTTCCACAGAAGCATGAAGAAACAGGTTCTTTCCAGGAACAGCTTGACCAGATTAATAAAGTAGCTGCACAGATAAAACTTCTTTTAAAACATATGGGATATTTTAAAGTAAATGGCGCAATTACCTTTGACAGGCTTCTGGTTATGGCTGGTGAAGAAATATCACCTTATTCCGACAGACGGGAAATGATACGCGAAGCATTACAGAGAAGGGAAGAAATATCAAGCCAGATTTTTGCAGAGTTTGGTTTTGCGCTTCTGCACGCAAGGACAAAAGGTGTTGTAAGGCCAGAATTTACCATATGCACTACGCATGACAGAAAGCCGTTTAAAGATGCTTATTTTAAAGAAATACAGGTTGTAATTATAATGCTTGTGCCAGAAGATGAAAATACCCAGATTAATAATGAAATAATGGGTTATATAAGCAGCCTTTTAATTGAGGAAGCAGATTTTCTGGAAATGCTTAAAAATGGTGAAAAAGAGGAAATAAGAACTATGCTTTCAGCCTGTTTAAAAAAATTTTTTAACCAGTATATTTCAAAAATATAATAAAAAATGGCATTAACCAATAACGCCAAATAAAGAAAAAAACAATGAGCCGGAAAAGATGGCAGAGGAGGTATTTTATGTTATTCAAATCAAAAAAGAAAACAGAGAAAAAAGAACTTTTATACCGTGACAATATCAAGGTAAACTGTAAGGCAAAACCACAGGAAGAAGTTATAAAAGAAGTGGGGCAGATGCTTGTTGATGCAGGTTATGTAGAGCAGCCTTATATTGAAGCAATGGTGAAAAGGGAGGAAAGCTGTTCCACATTTATGGGAAACGGGCTTGCACTTCCACATGGCATTGAAGAAGCCAAAAAAGATATTAAGGAATCCGGTATTGCAGTAATGACATTCCCAGAAGGCACTCCTTGGGGGGATGAAACTGCAAATATAGTAGTTGGCATTGCTGGTGTTGGTGAAGAACACTTGCAAATTCTTTCAGTAATTGCAGAAAAAATGCTTGATGAATCTGCTGCGGAAAAACTTGCAAATGGTGATGTTGATACAGTATACAGCATTTTAGGCAGCAATTAGCAGATAAGAGCAGAAAGGGGATTAGCAGTATGATAGTAACAGTAACAATGAATCCAGCTATTGACAAGACGGTGGAGATAGGTTACCTGCAACAAGGAGGCCTAAACCGCATAAGCAAAGTTGAATATGATGCTGGTGGTAAGGGCATTAATGTTTCAAAGACTATATGCGAGCTTGGTGGCAAAAGCATTGCAACAGGTTTTCTTGCTGGAAATGCAGGGCGTACTATTAAAAATGTGCTTGATGAAAAAGGCATACAGAATGATTTTGTATGGCTTGAAGGCGAAACCAGGACAAATACAAAAGTATTTGAAGAAAATGGCATGGTTACAGAACTTAATGAGCCAGGGGCAGTACCATCAGCAGATGAATTAAAAGAACTTATGCATAAATTAGAGGAATATGCATCCAAAGATACATTATTTGTGCTTGCAGGAAGTGTGCCAAATGGAATGGATAAAGATATCTATGCAGAAATAATTAATACTGTACATAAAAAAGGTGCAGCAGTGCTTCTGGATGCAGACGGGGAACTGTTCAGGAACGGGCTTAAGGCATTGCCTGATATTATTAAGCCAAACAGGCTTGAACTTGAAGAATATGCCAGGTTCGATTATAAAGCATCAGAACAGGAAATTGCAAATATTGCAAGAAGGCTTATAGAAGAAGGAATAAGCACAGTAGCCGTTTCTATGGGCAAATGTGGTGCAATGCTTTTAAAGAAAGATTATGAAGCAAAAGCACCAGCACTTTCTGTAAAAGCACATTCCACAGTAGGTGCAGGTGATGCAATGGTAGCAGCGCTTTCATTTGCTTATGAAAACAGCCTGGACAATGACGAAACATTAAAGCTTGGAATTGCGACATCAGCAGGTGCAGTAACAACAATAGGCACAAAACCGCCAGCAAAAGAGCTTGTTATGAAATTAAAAGAAGATGTAGTTATAGAAGAGATAGACTAAATTATAAAAAACAGAAAGACGGGGGTATAAATATGAAAACAAAAGCAGTCAGGATGTATGGCGCTATGGATGTAAAGCTTGAAGAATTTGAGCTTCCAGCAATTAAAGATGATGAAATTTTAGTAAAGGTTATGAGTGACAGTATATGCATGTCAACATATAAGCTGCTGCAGCAGGGCAAGAAACATAAAAGAGCACCACAGAATATTGATACCAATCCAATTATTATAGGGCATGAATTTGCAGGGGTAATTGTTGAAGTTGGTGACAAATGGAAAGACCAGTTTAAACCAGGCATGCGTTTTACACAGCAGCCAGCACTTAATTACAAGGGAAGCCTTGCTTCACCAGGTTATTCTTATGAGTATTTTGGCGGTGCATGTACATACTGCATTATCCCTCATGAAGTAATGGAACTGGGATGCCTTATGCCATATGAAGGGGAAAGCTTCTTTGAAGCATCACTTGGCGAGCCGATGAGCTGCATTATAGGCGGATACCACGGCAATTACCATACCAACAAGGTAAACCATGACCTTTCAGGCGGGACAAAAGAGGGCGGCGATATAATTATCCTCGGCGGATGCGGGCCAATGGGCCTTGGTGCAATAAGCTATGGAATACAGTTTGAAAACAAGCCAAAGCGCATTGTAGTAACAGATATAGACGATGCAAAGCTTGCAAGGGCAAGGGAAGTTATAACAGAAGAAAAGGCAAAGGAAAATGGTGTTGAGCTTATATATGTTAATACAGCAAGCATGGCAGACCCTGTAAAAGAACTGCGTGATATTACAGATGGCAAGGGGTATGATGATGTATTCGTGTATATTCCAAACCGTAAAGTTGCAGAAATGGGTGATAAACTCCTTGCATTTGACGGATGCATGAATTTCTTTGCAGGCCCTTCTGACAGCCAGTTTATGGGTGAAGTAAATCTTTATAATGTACATTATATCAGTACCCATATAGTAGGGACAACAGGTGGCAATAACGATGATTTAATTGAAGCAAACACACTTGCAGCCAAAGGGAAAATCGAACCTGCTGTTATGGTTACACATGTAGGGGGAATTGACAGCATTGCTGAAACAACAAAGAACCTGCCAAATATCCCAGGTGGCAAAAAACTGACATATACCCAGTTTAATATGCCGCTTACAGCAATAGAGGACTTTGGGGAACTTGGCAAAACAGACCCGTTATTTAAGAAGCTTGATGAAGCATGTAAGAAAAACAGAGGATTATGGAATGTAGAAGCAGAGAAAATCTTATTTGCACATTTTGGTGTTACAGAATAAATAATACATGTTAAAGGAGTGATATTATGGTTTCAAAGAAAGTTACAATTGTGAACCCTTCAGGGGTACATGCAAGACCCGCATCAATTTTATCAAAGGCAGCAACAGAGTGTTCTTCAGAAGTATTTCTTATACATGGGGAGAAAAAGATACAGCCAAAAAGCATATTAAACCTTATGGCTGCCGCTTTAAAAAAGGGCACTGAGATAGAAGTACAGTGCGATGGTGAAAATGAGGAAGCAGATTTAAAGAAGATTACAGAGCTTATCGAAAGCGGGCTTGGGGAATAAATAATAAAGACTGCCCTTTAAAGCCTGTAAACAATGGAAAGGCATGGTTATTTATGGAAAAAGTATATGTTGGAAAAACCGCATCCAGGGGAATTGCAGTAGCAAAAATATATAAATATGAAGAACTGGATTTAAGTCCTGTGCAGTGTAAAATCCCAGAACAGGATAAGGAAGGGCAGGTCAGCCAGTTTCTTGATGCAAGGGAGTCTGTAAGGGCAGAATTAGAAAAACTTGCAGTAACTAATGAAATTTTTTCTGCACATCTGGAAATGGTAATGGATTTTACATTAGAAGACAGTGTAAAGAGCAAAATTAACAATGATGCAGAAAATGCAGAAAGTGCAGTTAGTGAAGCAATTGCAGAAGTGGCAGCAATTTTTGAAATGATGGATGATGAGTATATGAAGGAAAGGGCGGCAGATATACAGGACGTTGGCAAACGCCTTATGGCACAGTTAAAAGGCGTACAGCTTCCAGATATAGGAAACCTGCATGAGGAGGCAATAATTCTTGCAAAAGACCTGTTCCCTTCAGATACAGTTAAGATAAATACAGACTATGTAAAGGGGATTATTACAGAAGAAGGCGGTGTTACAAGCCATGTTTCAATAATAGCCAAAAACCTTGGCATACCTACACTTGTAGGTGTAAAAGGCATACTTGGCAAATTAAATAATGGCGATACAGTCTGTATGGATGCTGGTGAAGGCGTTATTATTATTTCACCAGAAGAGGCTGTATTAAATGAGTATAAACAGAAAAAACAGGAATATGAAGATGAAAGGCAGCGCCTTGAAAAATTAAGGGATAACCCAGTAATTACAAAAGACGGGAAAAGGGTTTCACTTTGTATTAATGTAGGCAATGCAGAAGATATTGAAAGGGCACTTCCAGTAAAAATGGATGGCGTTGGGCTTTTCAGAAGTGAACTTCTGTATATGGAAAATACACATTTCCCAACAGAAGAAGAGCAGTTCCAGGTATATAAACGTGCAGCAGTGCTTTGCCAGCAGGAATTAACAATACGTACACTTGATATTGGAGGAGACAAAGAACTTCCTTACTTTGAATTTGAAAAAGAAGACAACCCGTTTCTTGGATGGAGGGCAATCCGTATATCACTTGACATGAAAGAAATGTTTAAGGAACAATTACGTGCAATACTGCGTGCAAGTGCTTTTGGCAATGTGCGTATAATGTTCCCAATGATTATATCTGTTGAAGAATTAAGGGAAGCCAAGGCAGTTGTGGAAGAATGTAAGAAAGAACTGCGTGAGGAAGGCAAAGAATTCTGTGAAAACATAGAAACTGGAATGATGATGGAAACACCAGCAAGCGTGCTGCTTGCAGAAGAATTTGCCAAAGAAGCAGATTTCTTCAGCATAGGTACAAACGACCTTACACAGTACCTGCTTGCAGTAGACCGTGGCAATAAAAAGATTGCAGATAAATATTCATATTTCCACCCAGCAGTCCTTAGCGCCATAAAACATATAATAGACGCCGCACATAAAGAAAATATAAAAGCTGGAATGTGTGGTGAAATGGCAGGGGATGTAAAAGCAGCAGAAATACTGCTTGGATATGGGCTTGATGAATTCAGCATGTCAGCAGGCAGCATGGATTACATAAGAGAAGAACTTTTAAAACTTACAGGAAATATATAAACATTAATAATTAACCAAAAATGCACAGAGTTTCCACTTACGTTTATAACTGGAAACCCTGTGCATTTAATTTCCAGTTATCTTTTGTTGTTGTAATATGGTGGACGTACGCAGGGGTTTTGTGTCCAGTTTAAACATATTCCATTCCAGGGCACGCCCCTACAAACCGCTACGCCAATATAAAACAATGTCATTTAGTTAAGGAAGATGCTGGAATCTAACAATAATGGGATACGCTGGCAAATCCAAAGTGTCTTAC
>CAJTRU010000094.1 GCA_910579085.1 uncultured Lachnospiraceae bacterium
GCGCAATGCGTACAAAAGCCATGCCTCCGGCATGCTTTTTTCTGTATGGAATATTTTGGCTCTGGCACTAAAAACCGTCCGTCCCTCCAAAAAAACACAAGATAACTGGAAATCATAATTTGCTTGTGTTAGCTATTTTATGATATAATGCTGGTAATTAAAAGGGAATATATTATTTTTTAAGATACACAGATTTAATATAAGTAAACAATAAAGCACAACCTGAAAGGAGGATAATATAAATTATGAAAAGAATAAAATCTTTTTTGCCAAAAGGCTTTTTTATTATAACAACTTTTTTATTGGCATTGTTCCCACTGCTGCTTTCCTGGCCTGGCAAAGCAGCTGCTGTAAAGGAATGGGATAAGGACAGCATTTATGTGACTGGAAACCTTGTGAGCCGTGATGGAATTATTTACGAGGCAGCATGGTGGACACAGGGCGAAGACCCTGCAAAGCAGTCTGATGAATGGGGAGTCTGGAGAATAGCAGACAGGACAGCGGCTAAACCTGTAGATAAACATGAAATAACGCCAAATACAAAAAAACCACAAGAAAAACCTGTAAAAACAACTAGCAGCAAGGATAAACACACTGGACTGGCAAGCCACATAATTACAGGATACTGGCAAAATTTTGACAATGGTGCTAAATGCCTCAAAATCAGCGATGTACCAAAGAAATATAACCTTATTGCTGTGGCATTTGCAGAACAGGCTTCTGCTTCTGGAAGGGTAACTTTCCGTCTGGATGAGACACTTTGCCAGAAGTTAGGCGGATATAATAAATTACAGTTTATTAATGATATTAAAGCTGCCAGGAAAAAAGGACAACGTGTAATAATATCAGTAGGAGGCGAAAACGGGACAGTAAGTGTTACTAACACAAAAGAAGCAAAACGGTTTGCTGGCAGTATATATAATCTTATGAAGGAATATGGTTTTGATGGGGTGGATATTGACCTTGAACATGGCATAAACTCCAAATATATGGCAAAGGCTTTGCGGCTGCTTTCAAAAAAAGCTGGAAAAAGCCTGATTATCACTTTAGCCCCACAGACTTTAGATATGCAGAATAAAAATACAGAATACTTTAAACTGGCTTTAAAAATAAAAGATATACTTACTATTGTTAATACCCAGTATTATAATTCTGGTTCTATGCTTGGAGCTGATGGAAAAGTTTATTCCCAAGGGAGTGCAGATTTCCTGGCTGCCCTGGCTTCTATACAACTGGAAAACGGATTAAGGCCAGACCAGACAGGTATAGGAGTCCCTGCTTCAGTAAAAGGGGCAGGAAGTGGTTATGTTTCACCTTACATAGTAAATAAAGCTTTAAATTGCCTGGTAAAAGGAAAAAATACAGGCAGTTATAAACCAAAGAAAAAATATAAGAAACTACGTGGTGTTATGTGCTGGTCTGTTAACTGGGATGCGGATAATGATTATAAATTCCTGAAAAAAGTAACACCAGTTATTACCAGCCTTCCATAATCCAGCCTGGATATTTAAAAACAGCAGTAAGCTTATTACAAGTTTACTGCTGTTTCTTTACCTGGCTGGACTGCTTTTCCAGCCCTAATTCCCATATATACAAACAAATGCAATTATAACTGGGAACAAGAGTATATTTTATTCATTACAAACTGCTGTCAGTTCATATATTCTTGACTGGAAATCTCCATTTGTACCATCATACTTTTCATGGTTTTCACCAGAAGATGAATCCGAAACTATTAATCCAACATTCATCAATTCATCCCCATATATATCTTTGTCCAGAATTGTTACATGATAGCAGTAATCATTATTTAAACCATGCAGCTTTATTCTGTGGTAAGCATCATTGACACGCTGGAGTATTCTGTAATACCCTACCAGGGCAGTTTTTTGCTCCTTGTCCACTACCATCCATGCTGTCACATTTCCATCAAATGGGCTTGACAGACGGTAAAATGTCCCATACTGGAGTAATTTTCTATGTTGCTTCATAAAAGCAACCTGCTTTTTTATCACTTCTTTTTCTTCTTCTTGCAGCTTTGTAACGTCTAATTCATAACCGGAAGTTCCAAAACATGCCACATTTCCACGCATAGCAATAGATGTATTCCTCAAAAGCTGGTGATTTGGTGATGCAGAAACATGCGCCCCCATGCTGCTTAAAGGATAAACCATTGATGTCCCATACTGGATTTTCAGACGTTCCACTGCATCTGTATCATCAGACACCCAGCATTGTGGGGCATAATAAAGCATTCCTGGGTCAAAACGTGAACCACCGCTTGCACAGGACTCAAACAAAATATCTGGGAAACGTGCAATTAACTTTTCATATAACTTATATACTCCCAGAATATATTTGTGCATGATTGTGCCCTGCTCTTCTGGTGACGCTGCTTGTGAATATACCTCTGTCATGCTTCTGTTCATATCCCATTTTACATAGGAAATTGGTGCATCCTGGAAAACATTTTCTAACTGGCTGTAAATGCCCTCTATCACATCTTCCCTTGAGAAGTCTAAAACAAACTGGTTTCTGCCATGTGACATACGGCGGCCAGGGGTGTTTAATACCCAGTCTGGATGTTCTTTGTATAACTTGCTTTCCTTGTTTATCATTTCTGGTTCTATCCAAATCCCAAACTTCATTCCAAGCTCTTCAATTTGATTTGCCAGTCCTGAAATCCCATTTGGAAGTTTTTCCAGATTTACATACCAGTCCCCAAGTGAACTTTTATCACCATTCCTGTTTCCAAACCAGCCATCATCCAAAACAAATAGTTCTATTCCCAATTGTTTTGCACATTTTGCAATTTCCAGGATTTTTGTTTCATTAAAGTCAAAATAGGTGGCTTCCCAGTTATTTATTAGAATTGGACGCTCCAAATCACGCCATTTTCCTCTTGCCAGCCTTGACTGGTACAATCTGTGGAAAATATGGCTCATGCCATTTAATCCATCTTCAGAATAGGCCATTACCGCTTCTGGTGTCTCAAAAGACTCTCCATTCCTAAGCTGCCATGAAAAATTTTCTGGATTAATTCCGGTTGTAACCCTTGTGACATTATAGGTATCCACTTCCACCTGTGCTAAGAAATTACCACTATAAACCAGGCTAAAACCTATTACTTCACCACTGTTTTCTGTTGCTTCTGGTCTTTTTAAGGCAATAAACGGATTATAATGGGCACTGCTGCATCCACGCATACTGTATACCGACTGTATACCATGCTCCAGTTTCCTGGTTTTAACATATCTTTCCCTTGCCCATGCTCCAGTTAATTCTATCATTTCATAGTCCATATCTGGCAAGTCCAAAGAAAGACTCATTGCCCTCTCCAAAAATACCTTTGTGCCACTATTCTGTTTAAAGCAGACATTCCTGGTAATTACTGGAAAATCCCTGAATATAGTATAACGTAAAACCAGTTCCGTCCCACTTACCATATCCTGTAAATTTACCTCTAGCGTTGCAGCTTCTTCTTCCTGCTCCACATAAGTAGCAGGAAGCCCGTTAAGTTCCGGCTTTCCATTCTTTATAGTGTGCCCTGAATATACAAACTCCGAAATACGGCTTCCGTTTTCCTGTGCAACTGTAAAGGCTGGATAACGCATATCCCCGCTTCCATATGAAGGATACTCCTGTTTAATATGCTCCAGTGAAAAATTAAGGTCACCTTCAAATACACATACAGACATTGGACGGTCTTTTAATTCTAATAAATACGAAAAGTCTTCCCTGTCATGAATCCGTTTTCCAAAATAAAGCTGTCCTAACTGATGATTTTGAAGCACCATGAATACATAGCTGATTTCCACATTAAATAAGTGAAATGTCTGACTTTTCTCATGATATATAATAGCCATAGCAATAACCTCCGTTTGCTTGAAATCTAATTTATTTCTGATGTTTCCGTTTCTCCATTTCTGCGTAATGTAAGAATATTTTTAATGCGTTCATAATATTCCCCTGTCAGTTTAAAGAACTTCTTATAAATACAATAACTGATAATGGAAAATATAATAGGAATTAAAATCATAATAATTTTCATTCCCATAAGAGTTCCTGAACTCTGCCCGGCATTAGGCACATATCCTGTCAAATCCAGGGCCGCCCCCGTTAAAAGTGCTCCCATTGCTGATGAAAACTTTACCATAAGTGTCTGGATTGAAAATGTAACAGATTCATTTCTTGTTCCAAACTTATATTTCCCATAGTCTACAACATCTGACAGCAATACTGTTGCAGAACCAAGCTGAAGCCCTGAACCAAACTTCACCAAAATCCCTGCTGCCGCAGTAAACAGCGCATTTTGTGGCATAATATACCCTGTTACCAAAAGTACAACCAGCCCTGCCACTGGTGTAATACAGGAAGCAGCATAAACCATACTTCTTGAGAACTTTTGTACCATTTTAGGATAAATAAATAACCCAAAAATCTCAGCAAAACCTGCAAACATAGTAAATACTGAAAACATAGTTTTACTACCAGCAACATATATAAAATAAAATGTAGATACTGAATTGATAATCTGCATTGCCATATTAAATGTCAAAATAATGCCAATTGCCACTAAAAGCTGGTCATTCTTTGCAATAATATGTACCATCTGCTGATTTAACATTACATACTGTAATACCTGTCAGCACAACAAATGCAATTGCAATAATCCATGCAAATCCTGTATATCCTTTTTGGGCGTCACCTTTACCAATGAAATCCATAATCTGTAATCCAAAACCTGCTACGATAAGAGAACCACCAATTGATGCAAAAATTCTAGGAATTACTGAAATTTTCTCGCGCTCCCTATAATATATACATTACAGCCGCAAAAACATATAAAGCTGTTCCTGAAAGTCCCCAGTCTGTAAAGAAACATACAAAAATAACAGCATTTATTATAGTTCCAATAGCAAGCCACGGACGGAATTTTTCCCATCTTGTTCTTGTGTTATCAACAATAATTCCCATTCCTAAGTCATTTACTGCATCCCAGAATTTTGCAAAAAAACAGGCTTCCGGCAAAAGATGCTGAAATCTTCAATACATCTGTAAAATAAATCATGGCATAGGTAAAAATCAGACCACATACCATATCTTTTCCTAAAGCTCCTAATCCATATGAAATTTTCTCCCTCATTGATAATTTCATACCATGCACCTCCATCCTTTAAACTTTGTTATTTACGAAAAAACTTCTATGATTCTTTCACCATGTTTAACATTTCTCCCACGCAAAAAATGCAACTGGCCAGACTTTCTATTTATGAAAAGAAGAAATGTCACTACATCATATCCCTGTGTTTCTAATGCTTCTTTGTCAAAAGACAGAAGCAGTTCACCACGGCTTACCTCCTGTCCTTCTTTCACATTAAGGACAAAATCCTTTCCCCCATTTCTCTGGATTTCATCCATATCTACATGAAGCATTATTTCAATTTCGTTTTCTGTCTGGATTCCAACGGCATTTCTATTTGGAAATGTGAAAAAAATCCTGCCATCAACTGGGCTGTATATTTCATTACTTTCAGGATAAATTTCTACCCCGTTTCCTAACAGTTCTTTTGAGAATATTTCATCCCCTGCCTCAGCAAGTAATGAAAGCCTTCCATCCAAAGGACTGTACATTTCACTGGTGTTCTTTTTATCCTGGTCTTTTCCCGCTGGGGAGTACTCCTTCAACAAATCAATAAAATCTTTTACTTCTTCTTCATCATCTGTATCAATCTGCACTTCAAACTCTTTGTTTACGCCAAGGCTTACCGCCCCTAAGAAGGACTTTCCATTGGCTTTGCCTGTTTCTCCTGCCAGTATGACATCCGGCTTACATTTTGATGCTGCTGCCACAATCTCCGATACGGCATGGATATCCTGATACTGCACTTTTCTTTTAATCATAGTAATACCCCCTTTCGTTTTTATCCATTTGTGCTGTAAGCAAATAAAATCTGCAGCTTTTACTAGCTTACAACTACACCGCCATTTCTTTAGGCATTTTTATATTATCACGGATAACAATATAATTACATAGATGTATATTTTTTAAATTATACCATAATGTGTTATTTTCTGTCTTATAATTGATTTAGGACACATTCTGGTATAAAATAGAGTAAAAATAATTATATGAAAGAAGGTGCTGGCATGATTTGCCACCCATTTTTACATGGTGATTTTTTTGATGTGCTTATATACCAATATGGTTATGAAAAATGCAAAGCCTGCCACAACTGGGGCCCAGCCCTGCGTAACCATTATTTAATCCATTATGTTATATCTGGAAAAGGAACTTTGCGCATACAGACAAATAAGCAGTATAATGAATACCACATTCATGCTGGGCAAGCATTTTTAATTGTTCCAAACCAACTGATACATTATTTTGCAGACAGCAGCAATCCCTGGGAATATATGTGGATTGAATTAGACGGTTTAAAGGCAAAGGAATATATAGGACAGGCGGGGCTATCCAATAATAAACCTATTTACAATGCAGTTTCTAAAGAACTACGTGATAAAATGGTCCAGTATTTAAACCATATTGTCAGCAATCCGGATATGCCCGTGCCCGAAACAATGGGATATACCTATTTGTTTTTAAATGCCCTGATTGAAAGCTCTGATTTAGCACATAAAATTCCTAAAAATACTATTCAGGAATTTTATATCCAGTCCACATTTTCTTTTATTGATGAACACTATATGGAAAATATAACCGTCAATGATATGGCGGCTGCTCTTGGATTAAGCCGCAGTTATTTCAGTAAGCTTGTAAAAAAAATGACACTAAAAAGCCCACAGGAATATTTGCCCGCATACCGCATAAACAAATCCTGTGAACTTCTTCGTACTACAGATTTAAGCATTGGTGAAATTGCCCTGCTCGTTGGTTACAGCAACCAGTTTCATTTTTCGCGGGCATTTAAAAATTATATGCGGCAATCCCCTAGTGACTGGAAAAAGAAAAACCGCTCCACATTATTATAAATTTGCTTCTCCCCTTTCAAAAAATACTAAAAATATCCTGAAACACCATATTAAAATCCCTAAAAAGCATTGTTTACAGGGAGGAATGAACAATTAAATATAATAGAAAGCATAATAAAAAGACCTTGGAAAGAAAAGGAAGATACTTCCTTTTTCCCAAGGCCTTATACTGACATTCAGACAAAACCATAATCCATTAGCAGACAAATGCCAGTCTGTCATTACATGGTATAAGTCTATTTTACTTCCTGTTTTTAATACTATTTTCATAATTCCATAAAAACAGCCATTATTAATACATTTCTTGATTATACAGGTTGTAACAGTTCTTTCTGCAACTCCAGTACAAGTTCTCTGGGAAGTCCTGCAGCTGCTGCAACTTCATCAACAGAAAGTTTTCCCATTTCCAGAAGTCTTATTGCTGTTTCTTTAGCAACATCATACTTTTCGCTTTCAACATAAGATTTAAGTATCTCCTGCTCGTCATACAGTTCCATCATCATGTCTACCACCTCCTGCTCCCTGCTTTCCAGATATTCTTTCAATACATTTTTATCCTTGCATATCCTGACTGCTTCCTGTATAGCCTTCCTGGTCCTGCCATAAACTTCCACCTGTTCATTACATACCTTAGTGAATACAACATACTGGTTAATAATATCGCCATCCCTGCCATCATACACCATCTTTACCTTAACATCAATACAAATGTCTTTCCCATCAAAAAATTCTTCTTTCAAAGAAATTTCTTCTGGTCTTGTTTTCCTGTTCCCAGTATATATGACATATAATTCTGGTTCTGGCATTTCCAGTTTTTTGCTTTTATACAGGTTCTGTTTTGTTTTCCTGAAATATTCCCTGTATGTCTGTACCAGATACATCAATGCCCTGAATATGATATTCACTGTCCAGGTTGCCTGGCATTCAACCAGTAACAGCAAAGTTGACCCGACCATGAACCCCACATCATTATAGATGTCATCCACAAGGACATTACTGACTGTCACTTCTTTAATATCTTCTTCTGTAACACCTTTTCTTTCTGGATGGAGTGCATGGTACAGCTGCACCAGATATTTTTTCTCCTTAAATAAATTTGTGAATACACTATCTTTAATTGTATGTTTTACCACACTGTCCCTTTTGTCTATGGAAACTCCCTGTTTTTCCTCTGGTTCTGCCAACAGCTTCACCTCCTGTAAGATTTATGTTTATAGATTATATACTACCATAAAAGCATCTGCCTTTCAATTCCATTAAACAGTCTTGTGCAATACTATTCCCCAAGCAGCCTCTTTACCCTGTACTCTGGTGGGACTGAAGTATCATCCAGTGCTTGCCCTCCTTTCTTTTCCATCAATAATGACAATTGGCTGTTGGTCAGATTTTCTTAAGGCTGCTTCCTGAAGCTTCCTGTCGAATCTGTATTTTTCCACATGCACCTCCTCTTCCTTTTCCCACATTTTTCTCCGATATTTATTCTTCCAACCACCCGAAAACTCCCATGTTACAAAGCTTTAAAAGAAAAACAACCCCAAAAAGGACAAAAAAAGAAGAGGACATTTGCATACAATAAAATAATCATCATAAAAAGACCTGATAGATGTGTAAATACACCATACCTACAACACTGAAACCTGCATAAACACTGGATTTAAAGCTTTTTGCATATATATTGCTACCTATCCCAGAATAAAAGAACCATCCTCCTCTTTCTATCACTTTTCTCTCCACTTTCATTTTAACAAAGCACCGAAAAGCTACATTTTATAAGGGTTTAAAAGAAAAAAAACATAAATAAAGACAAAAAAGAAGAGGACTGCTCACTTGCATATACATGAAAGAAACATTAAAAACATTGCTCTGCCCACCACCTACAAATACTGGAAACACCCATTCTATAAGGCTTTAAAGGAAAAAAAGAAAACTAAACAGGATAAAAAAGGAAGAGGATGATAACAGGTTTTTAAAGGGCAGCAGGACTGTCAAGAATGGCTCTAAATCCTGTATTTACAATGGTTTAAGAAGAAAAATGAAACGAAAAAAAGAAAAAGAGGAAAACATATGGCAGCAGAATCCCACCATGTTCCAAGACCTTCCAGTTCATGGAACCATGCCCTAAAACGTGCATAAACACTGGGTTTCTTAATACCGTTCCAACTTTTGTACAAAACCACTTTACTTAAAAGAATGCCTATAAATACAGAAATTACAGGATGATTTAATAAAAAGAAAGTATAAAACATATGAAAAAGGAAGAAAAAGAGGAGGAGGATTGGGAAAGTGTAAATACATGAACTGCAGATGGCAGCAGGACTATATATATTTATGGAGAAATCCCTCTAACCCCTGTATTTACAAGGATTTAACAGCAATTAATGAGGCAGATGGTAATAATCACCATAAATACTTCATGGCAGGTAATGCATACAGTCCCATAAACCCTTATAAGCAGGGGCTTTGCAGGTGGCATCCCATAAATTTATACGAATTTTATACGAAAACTTTTTAAAAAAAATTATGGGGAAGAAACAGAAAAAAGACCTTGGAAAAGGAAGAGGATAATGCTCTTTTTTCCAAGGTCTTATATTTGTAGTCAGAATAAATTATAATCTGCAATTAACAAAAACTTCGTCTGCAACAATACCTAAAATAATTTGTACCTATGCTCAACGATATCAGAAATGCTCAAATCCTTGTTAATCCTTCTTGTTGCCTTGACAACAGAATCATCTTTTTGTTTAAAAATTTGCGTAACACGTGCTGTTTCTTTTCCTGACCACGTTTCCACTTTATGCGGCAACGTCCTATTATTATTAAAATAGATCGCATCCTTACCCATAAAATCCCCCTCCCAAAAAACAAACTATTTATATAAGAGAACCTTGAAAGATAATATTTTCAAAGTTCTCTTTGGTCTATATTTTTAGTAGAATAAATTATAATTTTTCACCAGCAAAAACTTGTTCTGCAATGGCAAAATTGTTCATGCAAATTTCTTTTTTGCTGATTTACAAAAAATATTTTTTGCTCGCCATCTCTCTACCTCAACAAAAAATGCACGAAAAAAATACCAAAAAATCCCTCCCCTAAAAAGACTCCTGCTGCCCCCACATCTTCCTCTTCCCACATTTTTCTCCTATCTTTATTCTTCAACCACCCGATAAACTCCATTTTACAAGGCTTGAAAAGAAAATAACCCCAAAAAAGAGCCCAAAAAGAAGAGGACATTTTCATACTAATAAGAAAATTATCACAAAAATACCTGATGGCTGTGTGACTGCACCATGCTCACACCATCCTAAAACCTGCATAAACACTGGATTTAATCAAAACTGCTGCCACTTTTTTTATCCCAGAATAAAAGAAATATTCTCCTCTTTCTATCACTTTTCTTTCCATCTTTCTTCCTTCGCAAAGTGCCAAAAAGCCCCATTTTATATGGGTTTAAAAGAAAAAAAGAAACATAAAAAGGATGAAAAAAAAGAGAAGGATTGCTCTGTATATACACGAAAAAAATGCGAAAAATATTGCTCTACCTCCCACCTAAAAAACTGTAAACACCCATTTTATAAGGGATTAAAGAAAAAAAGAAAGCATAAAAATAATGAAAAATGAAGAGGAGGATAAAGGGGTTTTTAATGGCAGCAGGACTACTATGAATGGCTCTAAATCCAGTCTTCACAGGGCTTCAAGAAGAAAAAGAAACGAAAAAATAAAGAAAACGATTATAGAAGTATAAATACATGAACTGTAGATGGCAGCAGGATTCATATTTTTATAAATAAATCCTTGAAAATACAGTGTTTATAAGGGTTGATGGCAATTAGAAAAGGAACGAAAACAGAAAAAAGAAAAGGAGGAGGACTGGGTAACAGGAAATGGCAGCAGGACTGTATATATTTATGAGGAAATCCCTTCAAACCCAGTATTTACAAGGGTTTGAAAGAAAAACTGGAGGATAATGCAAAAGTATGGGTTCGCTTCTTGTTTGGAAGCTCACAA
>CAJTRU010000095.1 GCA_910579085.1 uncultured Lachnospiraceae bacterium
CAATTATTAAATGACTTATTGCCAACACTTGTAACATTTTTGCCAATTGTTACAGCCTGAAGGTTTCCATATCCATTAAAAGCGTTACTTGCAACAGATATTACTTTAAAAGTTTTGCCATTAATCTTAATACTGTTTACAACATTTAATTTTTTAAACCCTTTATTATTTTTCTTGTTTTCAGAACCTTTAAGAGTAACCTCACCTGTACCATTTGCATTTACCTTAGTTACTTCATATTTCATCTTCTTTACAGTAGTTTTATAACCAACTTTTACAGAAACAGAAGAAACCGCACTAATAGATATTTTTAATGGTTTTTCCTGGTCATCTCCTGAGCCATCTCCTATCTGGCCGCTGTCATTACTTCCCCAGCAGTAAAGTTCACCACTTTTTGTTACTGCTGCACTATGCGCATAACCAGCAGAAATAAAAGCAGTATTATTAAGAACCTTAACTGGTTTTTCCTGGTCGTCACCTGTTCCATCACCTAACTGGCCATTTACATTGCTTCCCCAGCAATATAAATCACCATTCTTTGTTACTGCCATACTATGTGCACTACCCAAAGATACTGATACCGCATTACTAAGGACTTTAACTGGCTTAGCCTGTTGTTCTTCTGAAGCATCACCTATCTGCCCACTGTCATTATTACCCCAGCAGTATAAATCACCATTCTTTGTTATTGCTGCACTATGTAATTCACCCAATGCCACAGTTGCCACATTATCAAGTATTTTAACCGGTCTTGCCTGGTCTTCTTCTGAAGCATCACCTATCTGCCCGCTGTCATTACTTCCCCAGCAGTATAAATCACCATTCTTTGTTACTGCTGCACTGTGCGCATAACCTAATGCCACAGTTGCTACATTGTCAAGAACTTTAACTGGTTTTTCCTGGTCTTCTTCTGACCCATCACCTAACTGCCCACTTGTATTACTTCCCCAGCAGTACAAATCACCATTCTTTGTTACTGCTGCACTATGCACGTCACCAAGGGCTGCTGATGCTACATTGCTAAGGATTTTAACTGGCTTAGGCTGGTCTTCACCTGAACCATCACCTATCTGGCCATTGTCATTATTACCCCAGCAGTACAAATCACCATTTTTTGTTATTGCTGCACTATGGGCAGTACCAAGTGTTGCTGATGCTACATTGTCAAGAACGTGCACAGGCTTATCCTGCTGTTCTTCTGAAGCATCACCTATCTGGCCTGCATCATTACTTCCCCAGCAATATAAACCACCATTTTTCAAAACTGCTGCACTATGGACATTACCTAATGCTGCTGATGCCACATTACCAGCAGCACTTGCTGTCTTTATAGCAGCGGTTGGTGTTACAAACTGGTTAGCCCCAATTATTAATGTTGCTGCCATAAAAACTGACATAACTTTTTGTTTCATTTTTAACCTCATTCCTGCACTGCTTCTTATACACACCAAACCTGCACCTGGCAGTACACAGGCACAAGCCTGCTGGACAGGAAATAATTCCATCCTGTTACCATCACAACATATAAAAAATTAACACAAAAGCCACATCTGTTGTGGCATAGATAGCAAAAATCCTGGCTATAACATCCTGGCTGCTATCCAGGAATTAATTATAAAATTTCAAATCCCATATGTCAAGAAAATTTAGATGGGGTGGTGGGGATTATTCCGCCAGCCACTTGCCAGACAGTGTAATAGTAACTGTTGTATATCTGCTAATACAGAAAATATACCACCAGGTTTCCGTTTGCCTGGACTATCTTCCCCACAACATAATTTCCAGTTAACAAGTATTTTTCTGGAATTTTACCAGCATATAGCAGGTTTTACGTGTCCAGGCTGGATATTCTTACATGACAGGTGCACTTCAGCACCGCCGGCATTTAAGCCCATATGCTGCAAAAATGCCTTTTTTGTGGCATATGGGCTTTATGTGCCGCTGCGTGGGCTAATGTAGCGGAATGCGTGCAAAAGCCATGTCTCCGGCATGCTTTCCTGGAATGTAAGAATATTAGCTGGACACTGGAAAACCCTGCGTCCGTTCTCCCAAAAAATTACAACAACAAAAAATAACTGGAAATATAAAATAAAGCATAATACATATAATTGTTGTATTATGCCTTAAATTATAATAATTCTTATATTCTAAAAGTCTGTAACATAACGGAACATTTCACTTACATTTCCATAAGCCCTGTAGTCTGCCCTGTCATCACCTGGTACTTCTTCTTTATTAAGAAGTATTACTTTATCGCCATTATAATACTTTATAATATATTTACAAAGAGGAGACCTTATTGATGCCCCAAGGACTATTAATATATTTGCCCGCTCTACAGCACAGCTTGCCTGTGTAATCTTGCCATTATCTATCATTTCCCCTAAGAGGGTAAATCCTGGTCTTAAAGGCACATTACATACATCGCATAAAGGTATATTTTTTGCATTTCTTATATACTCTGAACCAAACACTTTCCCACAGGCAGGACAACGGTTCTGTTCAACAGAGCCATGAAGTTCTATAACCCTGTCACATCCTGCCCTCTGGTACAGGGAGTACACCATCCTTGTAACAACCATATCAAGCTTTCCATAACGCTGAAGCTTTGCAACATTTTCATGTACAGAAGTTGGTTTTATTTCATCTTTATTTAATATTACTTCTTTATAATATTTATAAAAAATATCTACACGTCTTGAAAAAAACAAAGAAGAAATAATATCATCATTTGAGTATCCATATTTCTGTTCTATATCATATGCAATATGTTCAGCACTTACTCCGTTAAGCCCTGTTTCCAGCATTACTTCCATTCCGCCCAGGACAACAATATTCCCGCCATTTTTAATTATGTTCTTAATTGTTTCAAGATTCTGTTCCATAGATGGCACCCCCTCTCATTATCTAAGGTGTCACTGCTGCCAGCCGCCACACCATTGTATTCTGTCCTGCTATAAAAATATTTTTACTTGCCAAGATATGCGCAAATACATGCTACAGTATTATCTATCCCCATTAAATCACTTCTTACAACCAGGTCATAATTATTAAGGTTTGTCCATTTTTCCCCAACATGGTAATTATAATAATTTGACCTGCGTTTATCATTTTTTATAATTATATCCGCAACTGATTTTTCATCATCATGGTACTGTTCCACTGCACGGTCAATCCTAAAGCTCATAGCTGCCTGTATAAATACATTGCATACATTTTCAAATTCCTTTAAAACATAATCCGCACATCTTCCTACTATTACACATGGGCCTTCTTCTGCGACCTTCCTTATAACATCAGACTGCGCCAGGAAAATCCTGTCATCAAGCGACAAACCATTAAAACCAAAATCCTGGTTGCCATAAACATTAATCCCCATTGCCAGTGAATATAACAAGCTGTTAGTTGCCTTATCCTCTGCCCTTGCAAAAGTTTCTTCTGCAAAACCACTTTCTTTAGCAGCCCTTGTTATAAGCTCATTATCATAAAATGGAATTTTATAATATTCTGCAATCTTTTGTCCTATTTCCCTTCCACCACTCCCATACTGTCTCCCTATAGTTATAACCTTATCCATAGCAACCCCCTCCTTTATATTTTTCAATTTTATTAAAAAAATTAAAAAAATAATAAATATTTATTACTTTATATTATACCCTTTTAACACCATTTCCACAAGTGTAATTATCAAATTTTACCAATGTAAAAACCCCCATTTTTATCAAATCTTAATTATAGTTGTAATAGGATTGTAAGATGCGTATGATATTATTTGTTTACAGTTAAAAATACTTATCACTTACGCAGGATGCGTAGAAATGGAGCGTGCATATGGGCATTTTAAAATCACAGGATTTATGTAAAACATATGGTTCAGGAGAAAATGAAGTAAGGGCACTTGACCATGTTAATATTGATATAGAGGATGGTGAGTTTGTCTCTATAGTTGGAACATCAGGGAGTGGCAAGTCAACATTATTAAATATGCTTGGCGGGCTTGACAGGCCAGATTCAGGTACTGTAAATATATCTGGCAAACCCATTTTTACAATGCAGGATGAAGAACTTACAATATTCAGAAGAAGGAACATAGGATTTATCTTCCAGAATTATAATCTTGTGCCAGTGCTTAACGTATATGAAAATATAGTTCTGCCTATAGAGCTTGATGGTTCTAGTGCAGATAAAAATTATGTTGGCAATGTTATTAAGACACTTGGAATAGAACAGAAACTTACAGCAATGCCCAATATGCTTTCAGGCGGACAGCAGCAAAGAGTTGCAATCGCAAGGGCACTTGCATACAAACCAGCTATTATCCTTGCAGATGAGCCAACAGGAAACCTGGACAGTAAAACCAGCATGGATGTAATATCACTCCTTAAAGTTACAAGCCGTGAATTTGACCAGACTATTGTTATGATTACGCATAATGAAGAAATTGCACTTATGGCGGACAGGATAATACGTATTGAAGATGGAAAAGTGCAATAGACACAAAGCAGTTTTCTTATAATAGTTTAAGCCATAACAGGCAGAACGGGAGGCACTATGTTAAAAAATAATAACCAGGAAATTGTTAAAAAAATAAGCAGCCGTACCTTAAAAAGCAATAAAACAAGAAATATCTTTGTAATACTTGCAATTGTACTTACTACATTTATGTTTACAACAGTATTTGGGATTGGAGCAAGCCTTATTAATAACATAAAAACAATGATGTTAAGAGAACAGGGGACTAAGAGCACTATTTTCCTTAATAACCCAGATAACAGCCAGATATATAAAGCTAAAGAAGAAAAATATATAAGTTCACATGGTATTAAAATCCAGACAGGTATAGCTGAAGACAAAAACACTGGTTCAAAGCTGCTTCTGGACTGGTACAGCAAAGATGAATTTGATAATAATTATACTCCTGCAATAAGTGATATAGAAGGGGAATATCCAGAAAATAAGGATGGGATAATGCTTTCTAAAGCTGCACTTAATGCCCTTGGTATAAACAGCCCGCATAAGGATATGGAAATAATGCTGTGGCAGAATGGCAAACCACTAACATTCAGGCTTTCAGGCTGGTTTACTGATTACTGTTATACAAGGGGAGGCTTCCAGGCATTTGTATCAGAAGCTTATACTAAAGAACTTGGAATGTCCACAGAAAAAAACGGAATACTTTGCATTTCCTCTAAAGCAGGCAAACAGCAGGAACTTTTACAAAACCTAGAAGACAATATTACATTAAACAATGGCCAGAAATGGGATGTATTATTTGACATACAAGAAGAAAATGATGATACGGCTATTGCCACTATTGTATGTGTATTATTAATGGGATTTATAATAGTTGCAAGCGGATATCTTCTTATATATAATGTTATGTATATTTCAATTACAAAAGACACATGGTTCTATGGAATGTTAAAAACAATAGGGACATCACCATCACAGATAAAAAGAATTGTAAATATACAGGCAGGAAAACTTTCACTTTTTGGAATTCCAATAGGAATACTGCTTGGAACTATAACTTCATTTCTTACAGTGCCATTTGCAATAAAAATTGCCGGGCCTGGAAAGGATGGTGCAATGCCATCAGATATAAGTTTTAATCCATTTATCTATATAGGGACAATACTATTTGCAATACTTACAGTATATGTAAGCTGCCGCAAACCAGCTAAATATGCCGGAAAAGTTTCCCCTGTGGAAGCACTTAAATATAATGGCAGCACTACAGAGAAATACAAAGCCAGAAAAGGCACTGATGGCGGCAAAGTATATAAAATGGCTTACCGCAATGTTTTCCGTATCAAGAAAAGGGCTTGTCTTGTATTTGCATCACTTTTTATGGGCACTATGGCATTTTTATCAGTAAATACATTCTTAGGCAGCATGGGAATTGATAATTATTTGGAATTCTATTATCCTAATGATTATACAATATATATACATGATACAGAAAATGCCATGCTTTCTGAAGAAGATTTACTAAATAACACAAACAAACTTACAGAACAAATAAAAGGCATTGATAATATTAAAAATGTGCATTTAAACCTTAATGCTGACACAGTATTTGAATTTGACGAAGAATTATTCACACCATTTATTGAAAGTGCCTCTGGCAGTGAAGAGCAGAAAAAAGAACTCATAGATTTATATAAAAATGCTAAAGATGATGATGATAAATACCAGTCACCAGTTGTTTCTGCAAGTACAGAAATGATAAAAAGATACAATGAAAAGGCAAGGCAAAAAATAGATATAGAAAAATTTGAAAAGGGTGAAATATGTCTTCTGGGTTTTGCATGTGATAAGAAAACATCAGATTTTTACCTTGGCAAAAACATTACTATTATAGATAAAAAAAGCAAGAAGAAAAAGACATTTGAAATAGCCTCATGTCCTATGGCTGAAGAACATTTTGGCATTAATGTTGGATATTACTATATGAAGACGGCAGCACCTGAACTGGTCATGATAAGCGATGCAGCAATATATGAATTATCCACTATCCCTGGCATTAATACAATTACTGCTGATTGTGATAAAAGTACAGAAAGTTATATAACATCTAAAATTAAAGAATATACAAAAACAAATGCCACTGTACTTGATGTGGAAATAAAATCAGAAATTGCATCAGAATTTAAAACCTCAATGTCTGCAATGAATATTATTGGTGGTGGTATTTCTTTAATACTTATATTAATTGGTATAATTAATTTTATTAATGTAATGCTTACAGGTGTATATACAAGATTAAATGAAATTTCAGTAATGGAAAGCGTGGGAATGACAAAGAAACAGGTTTTAAAAATGCTTGTATTTGAGGGCATGTATTATGGCATAATCACAATAGCACTTATTTTAACCATTGGCAATGTTATTATATACTTTATTGCAGACTTTTCAACTAAAATAGCAGATTATGCAACATTCTACTATCCTTATGGATTGATGTTTGTGGTTGCTGCTGTTATAATGGCAATATGTACCATAGTACCTGTTATTGTTTACCGGTCAATTTCCAAAGCAAGTATAACAGAGCGTTTAAAAATTGATTAAAACAACACTTTATGGCAGCAAAGGTGGTTATTATGCAGAAAATATTAGTAGTTGAAGATGATATTATTATATGTGGCGGAGTTAAGATATTTCTTGAAAGCAAGGGCTATAAGGCTGATTGTGCATATTCGCTGGCGGAAGCGGAAACTGCACTGGCAGGCTCTTATAACCTTATAATCCTTGATATTAACCTGCCTGATGGTAACGGGCTTGATTTATGTAACAAGATACACAAAGAACGTCAAATTCCAGTAATCTTTCTTAGTGCAGATGATACTGACGAAGATATGATAAAAGGATTTAAGGCCGGATGCGACGATTATATAGCCAAACCATTTTCAACTGAACTGCTTAACCAGCGCATAATGGCAGTCTTAAGAAGGTCAGTACAAAATACAGATAATGACTTGTTCCAGTACAAGGATATGTCAGTTGACTTCAGGAAAATGCAGGTATATATAAGTAATGAACTGGTTAAGCTTTCTGTAACAGAATATAAATTACTTGAATTACTTATTAAAAATATGGGCCAGGTTCTTACAAGAGAAACAATTATAGAAAGAATATGGGACTGTGATGAGAACTTTATAGATGGCAACACCTTAAATGTCCATATAAGACGCCTGAGACAGAAGCTTGAACCAGATGATAAGAACCCGCAGTATATACGTACAGTATTTGGCATCGGATACACATATGGGGATTAAAATGGATAAAAACAGACGTAAAAAAACAATTCATATAATTATTGCTCTTTATATTATTTTTCTGGCAGCTTTTCCAGCAGCAGTCTTAATAATAACCCAAAGCCTGCCCGCTGCTGCTGCCAGTGGTACTGGAATGTTATTATTATGTGTTCTTTCTTTTGCACTGGACAGGACAAATGACAAATATATTTCTGGAATTATAATACAGCTTTCAAAGCTTATGGATATACTGCTTTCTGTTAATGACAAAGAAATATTTCCTGACAATGAAGATACAGTCCTGTCCAAATTACAAAACAAAGTAATCAAACTCTCCAAAATCCTTAAAAACAGAAGCATACAGGAAGAACAGGAACATGAAAATATTAAAAAACTTGTTTCTGATATATCACACCAGTTAAAAACACCTATAGCTAACTTAAAAATGTACAGCAGTTTCCTGGCTGGTACACAGCTCACGCCAGAACAGCAGAAAGAATATATAGATATTATATGCCTTTCAATAGAACGCCTTAATTTCCTTTCAGAAAACATAATTAAAGTTTCCAGGCTGGAAAGTGGCATTATACAGTTAAAACCGCAGAAACAAAGCCTTAATGGCACTATACTTAAAGCTATAAAAGATATTTATACAAAGGCACAGCAAAATGGTATTGAAATCCAGTATAGCGAAAAAGATAAAATAGAGTTAAAACATGACAGGAACTGGACAGCCGAAGCTATATTTAACATTCTTGATAATGCTGTTAAATATGGAAGCAGCGGAAACACTATATACATGTCTGTACGGCGTCTTGGAATGTTTGCAGAAATATCTGTAAGAGATGAAAACACTATTATACCATATGAAGAACGGAACAATGTTTTTATGAGATTTTACAGAGGAGAGAACAGCAACAGACAAGAAGGGCTTGGAGTAGGGCTTTATCTCGCACGTGAAATAGTAGTGAAGCAGGGAGGTTATATTAACCTCCGGGCATCAGGAAATGGAAATATATTTACCATAATGTTATATATAGAAACAGATTAAAATCCAGGCATTTCCATAAAAACAACTTCCTTTCTATAATTCTGGACAATCAAAAACCAATATATAAATATACTTGCGGCCAGCAAATAACTATTCTATAACCATATATTTAAACCATTATTTATGGAACAAATAGGAAAAAACAGTAATTGTGTTAATAACAGGGACATCTTACACAGGCAAGGCAGCACTTGCCCAGAAGCATAATGTAAATTATATGCTTATTAATGATAAATACAAGATAAATATTGATTTATAATGAAAAAACATGTTTAACGGAGGCAAAAATGGCAGATATTAAATATAGTATTTTAGAAGAACTGGGCATACTATCCACAAGTACAAAAGGATGGACAAAAGAATTAAACTTAATTTCATGGAATGAAGGAGCTCCAAAGTATGATTTAAGGGACTGGTCACCTGGACATGAAAAAATGGGTAAAGGTATTACTTTAAAAAAAGAGGAAATACAGGAACTTTATAATATTTTAGGCAAATTATTAGAAAAATAGCCTAAAACAGAATACTAATGCACACTTACAGAATATTAATGTATACTTAGTATAAAAGACAGCAGAATACAGTTCACAGATATTTCACAATAATTATTAGCACTCACTCTTGACGAGTGCTAATAATTGTGTTATAACATACTACAGAAACAAAAATATAAAACAAATTAAAGGAAATGAAGGGAGAGATGACATATGTTTATGCCAAGTATATTTGGGGAGACTTTATTGGATGATTTCTTTGACTTTCCAAGAATGGGTTACACAAGAGGAAATAGTTCAAATGGACTGATGCAGACAGATATAGCTGATATAGGTAATGGTTATGAGGTAACAATCAATCTTCCAGGCTTTAAAAAGGAAGATGTAACAGGTGAATTAAAAGATGGTTATCTTGTAGTTACAGCAACAACCAGCAACAATAATGATGAAAAAGACAACAATGGTAAATATATCAGAAGAGAGAGATACAGCGGTACTTGCAGCAGAAGTTTTTATGTAGGTGAAGAAGTAAACCAGGAAGACATAAAAGCAAAATTTGAAAATGGTACTCTTAAGCTTTCTATTCCTAAAAAAGACACAATTCCTGAAAAGAAAGAAACAAAATATATTGCTATAGAAGGCTGAACATGACACTGGATAAACTTTTACCATAATGCAATATTGTTCCTAAAAACCTTATAAAATAATTAAAAGATTAAACTTAAAATGCAAAATGCTACTGGCTAAAAGCATAAATATCCAGGCATTTTGCATTTTTTTGTCGAATAGAATAAATAGACTAAATATTATTCTAATGTTATTATTTTAAAAAGAAAAATAAAATCCATGCCACAGACTCTGTTTTTGGAAAGGAAAGGGATAATATGGATTCACTTATATGGGAAAAACCAGAAGAGATTGATAAAAAGCTTGCCGAAAGAGTCCGTATGGTACGGAAGCGCAAGTATATTACCCAGGAAGAATTAAGTGGTTTAAGCGATGTAAGCTATGGCTCAATTAAAAGATTTGAATCATCTGGAAGAATTACACTGCTTTCACTTACAAAAATTGCTATGGCATTAGGCTGCACCGATGAACTGCGTAATATATTTACCAAAATCCCATATTGGGATATGCAGGAAATTCTTGATAACAATGGATAAATATATAATAAATGAACACAAGATATATAAAACTTATGATAAGCCTTACATAAATAAAATATGGAAAACAGATACTTTTTAAGACTGTTTTCCATATTTTATATATCTGTTTACAATATTTATACATTACAAACTAAAATCCTGCAAGTTTATACTTATTATCTTTTATCTATAAAATATTCTTACTGCTTCTACAAAAAGCTCTGTTATATTTCCCATATATATGCATTTATAAAATTGATGTGATTATTTAATTGGCGGGTGGACGGTTTCTGTGCCAGAGCCACAATATTCCGTACAGAAAAAAGCATGCCGGAGGCATGGCTTTTGCACGCATTCCGCTACGTTAACCCACGCAGCGGCACATAAAGCCCATATATTATATATTCCA
>CAJTRU010000096.1 GCA_910579085.1 uncultured Lachnospiraceae bacterium
CACAAGATAATAAGAATTTATGAAACGGACGTGATTTATTTAAATACTTATGTATCAATTTTTTTCTATTTATGTTATACTGGATTTTAATATAACTTGCTTATTAATAACTTACAAAAAAATACCCATTGATACCTATTGGATGTTTAAACTAGTATTATAAAATCCTGGCCACTTTACTGTTGTTCTTTAATTTCCTGGAAAGGAGATGTTTTATATGAAAAATATACCGTTAAAAAAAGTAGCAAAAATATCAATAATATTATATATTTCAGGTTTTGCTCTTATACTTATAGGATGTGGTATTGGAGCTGCTTCTCTGGTAGCTGGTTTGCTTGTGATAATTGCAGGGCTTCTTGTACTTATTGGAGCTATAATTTTTATAATTCTTTTTTACAGATGTCCTCATTGTGGCAGTTTCCTCCGGACTAGATTTTATAGAACTTATTGCCCGTTTTGTGGAAAATATATAGAATAAAGTTATATAAACTTTATTCTGGCCTGGCAATATACCTTTGTTATTTTTTACTTATGTAATTTGCTTTTTCTTTTAATCTTTTTCTTTTTAACCCGTTCTTTTTTGCCTGCGGATACCAGAAACAAAAAGAAGAGGCTGTTTTCCAGAGAAATCTTGGCAAATTTGGTGAAATAAATAAGTCTTTCCCTTGGTCCAGTGATAATATATTCCGGCTAAGTTCCTGAATGGCAGTTCCAATGTTCTTGTTAGGGCCGTGGCCTAAAGGTACATCTTCGAAAAATGGAAGCATCTCTCCTGCCCCAATACCAAGTGTCTGCCCATAAACCAGGCCAGCAGCTTTACACCAGTTTTTCATAATACTAACAGCTACATGGTTTTGATATCCCTCATAAAACCCGTTGTTAATAATACAATAGACAACAATATTGTTATTTTCAAATCCTCTTTTTTCAAGCCAGGCAAGGAAGCGCAGCAAACATGAATTTATACTGTCAATATATAGAGGAAATGCAAATATAAGTACATCGCTGTTTTGTATTTGTGAAAACTGTATTTTAGAAAAACCTGTTTTACATATATTATATGTTACTACTTCGTTTCCCTTAATAAATTGCATTAAATATCCAATAAGCAGTTCTGATATACTTTTACCAGTTTTGGGACTTCCGTTTATAATGCAGATTTTCATATGGCAATCACCTTCCCAGACAATTCTTCTAATGAATTTGAAAATGAAATTTCATAGTTTTTCATATAAAAATTATTACAATTTGCTTTTACAAGTTTTTCAGCCGTTTCTCTTTCTTCCGTAGTAATTTTTTCACCATAAAAATGTACTGTAAGCTGGATATTATTCCGATAGCGTCTTTTATGGTGGGTTTCGTTATTTTTTATTTTAAAGAATGGAAGCAGCCAGGGAATACTCCGGTCTAAAACATTTTTCACAAACGGACTATAACAGCCATATAAACATCTGCTAATAATGGTTACTTTTGCACTATTTGACAGTAATTCACCCATGTTATCATATCCATCCTTTAATACGCATTTACCAGGAGTTTTTATCCAGCAGCCAAAGCAGCCAGTACAATGTTTTATGGTTCCGTTATCCTGGATAATATGCACATTATTACATACTTCTGGAAACAGGGACTGGAATTGCATATTACTTAAATCATGTATCAAAATATTCATTCTTCTGCCTCCTGTATTTGATAAGGTATAGAAATTGAATTAATTATTCCTTCTATCCTTGCTTCCCAATTGCCATCATATTCAATACCAGGCATTGTAACAACTGCTGCTAACCCATGCACTAAAGCCCACATAGCAATAATTTTATCCTGTATCACTTTTTCTGGAAGTTTTGCTTTGTGAAAAAGTGGTATAGCCGTTTTTTTCAAAATATCTAATGGCGGGTTTTCATCTGTGCCATCATTAGCAAGAGATAGTTTTATTCTAATATTTTTATGGGAAAATAAAAAATCATAGTAGAAAGGATTTTGGTAAAAGAACATCACATACGTTTTTCCAAGCATAATAAGCAAAGAAGGACTGTCTTTGTATTTTGCAACTGTTTTTTCTAATTCAGCAGCAAATAAATCCATAACATGCCGCTGCATTGCAACTATAAATTCATCTTTAGTCTTAAAATGGGCATAAGGTGCAGCATTGCTTACACCACAAATTTTAGCTATTTTGCGTAAAGATAATGCTTCTTCACCTTCTTGCTTAATAAACTCTATTCCTGTTTCTATTAAAGCACATCGCAAATCACCATGATGATATAAATTTTCTTTCACATAACTTTCCTCCAATCTTACCAATGGTAAGATTATACCACTTAATCTTATCATTGTAAAGATTTAAAATAAAATACTGGTTTTCCTCTTGTTTTTTCTAATAAATCTGCTCCTTTACAATAAAACAGGGCATATAGACTTGTTTTCTATACGCTCTGGGGCTGTGTTACTTATTCAGTTGTGGTTATGGTAATGATTGTTTAGACAGACTGGAAATTGTAACTATCTCTTTACGGATTTATTACAGGCCAGCAGGCATTAAGCAATGCAAAAGCCACATCGCATTTTATAGATGCTTTCTTCCTCCAGTTTGGTTCTCTTCCTAAAATATCCTTAAATCCTTTAAGTGTTTTTCCAGGTATCATATCCATAAATGTATCTTCATCTAAAAGCTGTGCTAAAAACTCATAAGGCTGTGTGGTCTGGCGGACCCAGCCAGGAACTGCTGTAATTGTTCTTAACCAAAAACCAAAATGAAGATGATATGGGTCATCCAAGATATTTTGAAACCCATTTTTATTAACAGGGCTTAATGCCATCCAGTCATAGTTGAACGGACCAACAACTCCACTGCCATATTCTTTAGGCTTGCGGAAAGTTATATGTCCATCAAAATCCTTAAGCAGATTATAGGCGCATTTTGCAGCGTTCTTGGCAGTTTTCATAGTCTCTTCGTTTCTCCAGCTTTGTGTATTTTCAAGAAGACCAATGTGGTTTGCTCCAGGGAATAAGGCATTAGGCTTATAATACCGTTTATTCTTACCCTTAACAGAAAAATCATCAACCGATGTATAATCCAGAACTGCTGAGAGATGTTCAAAAGCAAGTGAAATTTCATCAAACAGAAGCGGATAATCCTCAGGATATTTGACCCATGATAAGATACCAGCACTAACTGCACGATTGCCTCCTCTGCCATCTGCGTCTAAGGCTTCCCCTCCATGAAACCAATTTTTGTGCTGTGAAGCTATCCCAGGAGTTGTTAATGCCATTATTGCTTTTTGAATATATGGAGAACTGGTTTCAAAACCTAAGTCCAATAAACCCTTGATATGACAGTCCATACCATCGGTTCCGTGCAGCTCATGACCGAACCATCCATCAGGATTTTGAGCTGACAAATGTTTCTGCACATTACTTTGCTGTAATATTTCTATTTGCAATTCCATCATAAAAGGCTCGTCAGCTGGTGCTTTTAACATATCTCTATGAACGAGATAACGGATACTTGGGCAGGCGTTTTTGAGTAAGAAATCAATATGCTTTTTTAAGTTATATTCCATGCAGTCCTCCCGATTTAGTTTTAATTCTGAATTCTGGTTTGTACCGCTAATAGAATACCACAGCCACACTCTTGTTTCAATCAAATTTTCATTGGATTTCATACTCCCTCCGCTATGTCTTGCTCTGCTGTCTGCCAGACTGCCGGCTTTTGTTCTGAAGCTCCTTCCCAATGTTCTTCCTATGATAACAGTAGCCGGGAAGCTCTGGTT
Source organism: uncultured Lachnospiraceae bacterium (assembly GCA_910579085.1). Classification (GTDB taxonomy): domain Bacteria; phylum Bacillota; class Clostridia; order Lachnospirales; family Lachnospiraceae; genus Butyribacter. Next base: position 3,774 of record CAJTRU010000096.1, read on the forward strand.
TATGGGAGTTCTGCATTTTCTAAAGCACAACATTTCCCACCTTGCTCCCATTTGCGCTGCTTGGCGCAGGTTCTCTTCATGTGTTACCACTTCATTATTTTTATGGAGCAAACATAGCTAGTTGCAGGACAAACCTTATAGGCAGTGCAGGATATTTCATTTGATTAAAATCCCCAACAAAAAACAACTCTTTTTCAGGATAATAAAATGCAAATGAGCCTGTTGAGCCGCTATGGCCTGTTAAATCACCCTTCCCTAAAAAGGAAGTGGAAAATCCGCCCATTTTTATTCTCATATAGCCACTTCCATAATAGATAGGATACATAGATAGCTGTAATTTTCTATATAATTTTTCATGAAGAATTTTTTTATCAAAAAGTTCCCCATGAAAAAACGCCTGTATAAATATCATTAAATCTCTTGCAGAGCTAATACAACCGCCACTTGCTTTACTGCATATTATGAATTGCGGTCTATATAACTGCTTATCCCCATAGTAAACCATAGGTATATATTCCTTTTCTGAGACAGGCAGATAAGTTTTAGCCATATTTATTTTTGAAAATATATATTTTTCAAACACCCTTTCTAACGGGCATTTTGTGACTTTTTCAATAATATCACCCAGTATATTATAGTTAATATCTGCATAGTGGGCATTGTTTTTGCAATTGGGCGGGAAATGGGCTTCTTTTTCTTTAGTTAAAGCAATATTTTTGTCAAAGGATATAAATGTATCTGAAATTATAGCTTGTTTTTTGATGCAGTTTTTTCCTTCTTCATATATATCTGCCAATCCGCTTGTCTGGCAGAGTAAATCTGATATTTTTAAATTATAAGAATAATCTTTGCCTTTATAAAAATGCAAACCATTTAGATAAGCAGGTTCATAAAAATTTAGCAGATTATCATCCAGTTTTATATAACCTTGTTGGATAAGAATAAAAATACATGCAGCAGTAAACATTTTTGTTATGCTTGCTGCTATTATTGGACTATCTATATCTTTTCCCCCATAAGCCTTTGAAAATATAGTTTCCCCAGTTCCTTTTCCAACCAGGACTATGCTTTCATAAATATTTTTTTCTTGAGTATATTTATCAAATAAAGCATCATAACTTTTTGTTTTCATAACATCACCATGTTATCTATTTTGTTACCTTTCTGTAATATTTTCAATATTTTTATTTTTCTAAAGAATAAATGCTTTGTATTATTTGGTACAATTAACTATCATATCCATAATCCATTCTATTTTTGGTAATGGTGTGCCAGGGATTCTAACCTTTTCCTGTGCAATTCCCTGTATAGCACCAAAAATAGCGGCACATAATGAATGGGAATTACCCGCCCGGAACTCGCCGCGCCTTTGCCCTTCTGAAATAACAGGAATCCACTGCCTGCAAATATCTATTGATTTCAACAGCAACTCTATTTCCTTATCATTGACTGTTGTATATTGAACATTATCCATAAACACAAACATCTTGCCAAATGAGGGATTGCTTTCTAGCTGTTCAAATATATTCTTTATGGTTTGGAAAAGATATCCGCAAGGTGCTTCCATTGCTATTTCTGTATCTATTTTCATTTCCCTGGCACCAATCTTTACTAATTCAAGATAAATACTTTCTTTATTGTTAAAATAGTGAAATAGCAAGCCAGAGCTGACACCAGCTCTTCTTGCAATCTCACGTGTACTTGTACCATAGTAACCTTTTTCTATAAAAACATCTAGTGCAACCTGTAAGAGTTGTTTTTTTCTTTCATCTCCTTTATCCATAAATAACCCCCTGCAAAACTAAGCATATGCTTAATATTATATTGGCATATAAATATTGTCAAGTATTTTATCCAATTTTCACTTTTCTGAAAACAGTATACAGAAATGTTGCCAAAGACAAAATGCTAATAACCAATGCTTCTATACTTAATTTTTCTAATCCTTTATTTTCCATAACTTATCTCATTTCTTTTTTTCCAAAACGTTTCAAAGCTATTGTAAGTGATAAAATAAAAACCAGAATTGCACATGGTAAAAACGGGAACAGGTTAAAGCCAGTGCTAACGTCCTTTGACGTAAAATCATGTAAGGAACAGGAAACCAAGTAACCACTATAACAATAAGGATAAACAATCCAAAGCGGTGTATTTGCTACTAATACACTGGGGATAACAAGAAGCAGGTTTAAGCCGGCGGATAGTAATGGTTTTTCAAATAGTACCGTAACTGCCCACATTGTTGCCACACTGGGGAGCATAGTAAAAAATAACCCGGCACACCACTTTAATAAATACATGGCTGGTAATGCTTCTGTAATTCCTGTATTGCCCGTTGCAACCAACCCTGTTATCACAAAAACAATAAGAAAAACGGCCATTTCCATAAATAAATAAAAGAGAAGTACGCAAAATTTTGTGGCTGACAGGGCATACCGGCTGACAGGTAAGGCTAACATTTTCAAAATTCCGTTGTTCCCTGTTTCGCGTCCCACAATCATCACACATACAACTATCATGCTGAACGGAAGCAGATAATAGGCATAAACTAATGCGCTCTGAATGAACATAGCTGCCCATGCGTTTGTATATTCTGGCGAAAAATAATTTTGCAAGTTTGCCACGCCAGAAGCCACAACCAGCAGTGGAGCTATAAAAAGTAAAGGTATCATTTTACTTCGTTTTACTTTTATAAACTCAGTTTTAAGCAGTTCTAAAAAACTCATATACTACACCTCCCTATTCGTAGCGCAGGTATTTAGCAGCCCATAATCCAGAAAAAAGGAAAATAGCTGTTTCAGCCAGCGAAAAAAACACAACTATAATATCTGGCTGTGCACTCATTGCAACAGCGGGTTTTAGCATAATCACAAATGGGTGTATGCAGAACAAAACCTTATCCGGCGCAGCCAATGCCATACCACTTAAAAATCCGGCAACACCAATACCAAGAGGCACCCACATATTTTCAAAGCGGGAAGATATGAAAACCATAAAAGATAATACAGGCATTGACGTTATAAATGAATATCCGGCAAAAGATAGCATAGTCCCAAATTCAAATGTGCCCTGTGGTAAATCCGCCAGACCTATTTTTGTAAGCGCCAAATTCTGGAAAACTATTACAATAAAGAACATAATAGTTAATACCAGAAATTTGCAAAAATACATAGCTGGAACACTCATAGGGAGCATATACATTTTTTTAACAGCACTCCCTTTAAATTCCATATTGTAAATAATACAAGCGGCGGTTATGATAGCAAACATATCCAGAACCATAATCATGCCATATAACTGCGTAAGCAGCACATCCATAGGAGCTAATGGCAGATTTAAAAGAGTGTCTTTCCGCACAATGAAATTGGCAAAAGCGTATGCTGCCCCCAAAATGCCGGTTGCAAGCATTAACGGAATAACGCCTGTGCGCTTTTCTTTTCTAAGTTCAATTATAAATGTCCTCATAGAACCGCCCTCTGCTTTCTGCTTGCATTGTCTTTATCAACCATAGACAGGAACATATCTTCCAAATTGTCCGCAGCAAATCCCGATTTCAATGCATTCTGCCTTAATTCGTCCAAGCTGCCCTCAAAAAGCAAATAACCATGGTTAAGTATTCCTATATCATCTGCCATTAACTCGATTTCAGACAGCATATGTGAAGAAATAAGGACTGTGCAATCGTAAAGACTGGGTAACGATTTAATCAAATTCCGGATTTCATGTATACCAGCTGGGTCAAGTCCATTTGTAGGTTCATCCAAAACCAAAATAGGCGGCCTGCCCAGCAAAGCCCCAGCAAGTCCCAGCCGTTGCTTCATACCTAATGAGTATTTTTTTGCAAGCCGCCCGCCAAATCCAGAAAGTCCAACAAGTTCCAATGCATCTGTAACGGAACTTTCGGAAAGTCCCAAAATGCGGCGGATAATATCAAGGTTTTCTTTGCCTGTCAGATTTGCATAAAAAGAAGGCGATTCAATAAAAGAACCCACTTCTTTCAAAATGGAAAGCCGGTCATCCGGAAATTGCTTTCCATCAATTGTAAAACTGCCTTTTGTAGGTGCAGTTAATCCTAAGAGCATTTTCATAGTAGTAGATTTTCCTGAACCATTTGGGCCAAGAAAGCCGTAAATGCTGCCTTTCCGGATGTTCAGTGAAACGTTATTAACAGCAACAAAAGATTTGTATTTTTTTGTCAACTGTTTTGTTGTGATAATGTAATCCATATAAACATCTCCTTTCATTGTTTACATTATACCTGCGCAACCTTGTGGCAACATTCTCTTTACCTTACATCTGCCTTACATTTTCAGAAATCCCAAAAAATTTCACAAATATATGGTATGATATAGTAGTGGAAGGAGATTGTACTATGAATGAAGATTATCTGCTGAATAAACGTATACTGCTCGTTGATGATGAACAAGAGCTTTTAGATATGGTTTTATCTATTTTAACTGAATACGGATTTCAAAATGTCAAAGCTGCAAAAAATGTAAAGGAAGCTATAGAACAGGCTGGAAAATCCCGCCCGGAATTAGCAATACTTGATGTAATGCTTCCAGACGGAAACGGGTTTGAGTTAATGGAACAGCTAAAGAAAGGCGGCAGTTACCCCATTCTTTTTCTTACTGCATGTGGCGAAGATAATGATAAATTCAAAGGCTTTGGCTTAGGGGCTGATGACTATATTGTAAAACCCTTTTTGCCAAAAGAGCTTTTGTTCCGTGTCATGGCAATTTTGCGCAGAAGCTACAAAGAGGAAAATCCTCTTGTATGTTTACATGATAGCCAAATTGACTTTTCGCGTGCTGAAATCATAAAAAATGATGAACACATCCCATTGACAGCAAAAGAACATAATTTGTTGTCTGCCTTATACCGCAATGCTGGGCGTATTGTGACGATTGACGCATTGTGCGAAGCAGTATGGGGCAGCAACCCCTTTGGATATGAAAATTCTTTAATGGCACATATACGCCGTATCAGGGAAAAAATAGAACAAAATCCCTCACATCCTGTTTCATTGGTTACAGTCAAGGGATTAGGTTATAAGTTAATTGTAGAGGGGAAATAGAATGAAAAGTATTCCAAAACTAATACGCCGCTTTGTGGGAATAATGATGTTAAGCACAATACTTCTTATTATTTTGAATATTACTTTTTTTGCTATAGTCTTTGTAAGAAATGCGTCAACATTGTCTCCGTGGGATATGGCAGATAATGCCGCCGCAGCACTGCAATTAAAAGATGGCGGCTATTCCATATCAGATGATTTAATGACTAAACTAAAAGAAGAAAATACCTGGGCTTTCCTTATTGACAATGATACACGGCAAGTTGTATGGCGGACAGATAATCTGCCCAGCAATATCCCTATGCAATATACACTATCAGATATAGCAAAGCTAACACGCGGCTATATAGATGGATATCCTGCTTTTACGGGAGAAGCCAAAAATGGATTATTGGTATTAGGCTTTCCAAAAGATAGATTTTGGAAGCATACAAGGGCAAGCTGGGACTATAACTTTATTGCAAATTTACCCAAGAACACAATTATTATTTTGGCTATCAATATTGTCTTAATTTTCCTTATATATGTTGCTGTTAATTCAAAGCTGTTACGTTCCATAAGGCCAATAATTAATGGAATACAGAATTTATCAGACGGCAGTCCTGTCTGTATTAAAGAAAAAGGTGTGTTTTCTGAATTAGCTGAAAAAATCAATAAAACATCTGGAATATTACAAATGCAGGCTGGACAGTTACGAAAAAAAGAAACTGCAAGGGCAAACTGGATTGCGGGTGTTTCCCATGATATCAGAACGCCGCTGTCAATGATTATGGGTTATGCCGGGCAGTTGGAAGATTCAAAAAATCTGTCAGAAATTGAACGTAAAAAAGCCGCTGTCATTGTAAAGCAAAGCAGCCGGATGAAAGACTTAATTAACGGCCTTAATCTCGCTACCAAACTTGAATATAATATGCAGCCGCTAAAAGTGAAACAGGAAAATGCGATATCTATTACCAGGCAGGTTATTGTGGATTTTATGAACACGAATATTGATGATAAATTCCTGATTGAATGGAAAACCGCTGATGCCCTGTCTGCCTGTTACATTAACGCTGATAAGGATTTACTGAAACGTGCAATATCAAACCTTATCCAGAATAGCATAAACCACAATGAAAACGGATGTGTGATTTATGTGTCCGTTGATGATTGTAACAACACTTGTAAGATTTGCATTGAAGATAATGGTATAGGAGCTTCAGACAAACAGATTGACATACTAAACAATACACCACATTATCTGATTTGTGATACAAGTACTACTGAACAGCGGCATGGCTTGGGATTGCTTATTGTGAAACAGATTATAAAAGGACATAATGGAGAAATTTTAATAGGCCATAGCGAATATGGTGGATTCAAAACCGTACTAATCATACCAAAATAAATTTACCTTGATTAACTTGAATTAACCTGAAAAAGCGGGGAAATCTGCCAGCTTTACAGTGGAAACCAATTTTCTTTTTGCCATGCAACCAGAACGGCAAGACGCATAAGAACCCCAAAAGGCGGTACAGCCCTCATCCCCTGGGCTATACCGCCTAATCTGAAACCACTTCCCTCTAACCATAAACATTTAATTTACTGGTCTTTTCCACCCAAAGTTTTCACCATTGGGAATATCAAAGAGGATAAAGGGTTATTCCATACCATGCAAGCAAAATCCGTAGTAACTTTGTAGTATACCAGTTATTTAGGGTTCTCTTCTAAAATATATCAAGATTGTGTGATAAGTTTTCGATTGCTTCTTTTTCTTCAAGCCATTGTTTGAAACCACCTTCTGGACTCAACTTAAAATATGCCATTTCCGTATTGTTATAAAAAATTTTTGTATTTGGATGGTTCACTCCAAATTTAGATACAAAAACTTTGTATGCTTTATAATAATAAATTAACGATATCTTGTACTCTCCTTTGTTATAATATAGACTTGCAAGATTATTATAACTGACCGCTGTTTCTGGATGTTCCTCACCTAGTACCTTCTCTTTTATC
>CAJTRU010000097.1 GCA_910579085.1 uncultured Lachnospiraceae bacterium
CTATAATCCCATCTTATTACAATTGTATATGACTATAATTGTGTATTATTATAACTCTGTACAGGGATAATTCTATATTGCCACAATTCTAATAGATAAAATATGAAATATATGGTATACTTTTTATAAAACCTAACCCAAGGAGGATATAATATGAAAAAATTTGATTTAGAATACAACTTGCTTAATGATATGTACAATGATGGGTATTTTCCTGATTTTTTGGTAGATAAAGTAAAATTACTTATTCAGGACGTTATTAGTTTTCTTGAAACTGGTGAAAGAGATTTAGAAAAAATACAAAATAAATTTGATGAAATGACAGAAGCTATAAATGAACTGCAAGAAGAATTTGAGGAAAATGATAGTGAAATTGAAACTGGTGCCAGAGAAAGTATTGGTGAAACAATAGAGTACATTCTTAAATGGTTTGATATTGATATAGATACAGAGGATGCTATTGCCAGCCGTGAATGGTAAGTATAAGTATTTGCAACAATATTCTGTTGTATTTTTTATAATAACCTAGCTTTTAGATATGGCAATATTATTTTAACTGCCACCTAATTACCACTTAACTGCCACAAATTTATTAAACGGCTAAAAGCCCACATAGAAAAGATTATGTTCATTCCTGTGGATATCCTGGTTGTTGCAATATAAATAATATTGCTGGTAAAACCAGGTTACAATATATTAAACCACAATCTAGTAACTATATTGGTAAAAAAGCTTAATACAACTTACAATTACAATACTGTTATAATATTATTTAAAATATCTGCTATTAAATATCTAAAACCCTTGGTTATGATATTTACCATAAACTCTTAAATAATAATATTTTTCTGATACCCATTGTAATTAATAGTATTATAATAATAATTATTATTGATATGCCTTTTGGTTTATATAAAATATAATATTCATGTATATAAAATACAACCATAATTAAAAATATAACTATGGTTAAAAGTGCAACTATGATTAAAAACAATACTATAATTAAAAGTACAACCACAATTAAAAATACAAAAAGTACAACCTTAATTAAAAGTATAGCTATAATTTATTACCCACAAATATAACCTTTTACACATAACCACGGATTATTGTCCATAACACTTAACCTGTTATTTACATCTGAAACTTATTACTTAAAACCATAACTATTATCCAGTTATCTAAAATATATAACATGTACCTATAAATAATTATAAATATATAAGATTGGAGAACTATATGGAATTATTAAGCCAGCTTGAAAACATACTTCATGTACTGACTGAGTTGATAATACTTATTCTTGAATTTATGGGGGTAGCAATTATTGCTGCTGCAAGCGTAAGAGGTTTTTACAACTATATCAACCACTCCCCTGAAACAAAACGTGTACTTGCAAAAGGACTTGCAGTTGCCCTGGAATTTAAAATGGGCAGTGAGATACTACGCACTGTTCTTGTAAGACAGTGGGAGGAAATAGCTACTGTTGCAGGAATTATACTGCTGCGTGCTGCCCTTGCATTTTTAATCCACTGGGAAATAAAAGAAAAAGATATTTAAAGAAGATATTAAAAACGGAACTGTAATTATTCTAAAATGCGATAAACTATTCCTGATTTAAGAAGAAGTATTTTAAGAAGAAACATTTCTATTAAAAAATATTACTATAAAAAAGCGTTTATATAGTAAATATATTTCTTATAGTGTTTCTAAAAAACATCTTTATAGCAAATGCATTTCTATGAATAATTACAGTTCCAGTTTTTTAGTATACTTATAAACAAAAAATTTTATAAACTTTTATCTGTAGAAGTAAAAACTTTTACCTGTTTTCTTCACCTACAATTTTGTAATATGTCCTTGATGTAAGTAAAAATACTATTACATAAATTATTGCAAAAACAACTACAGTTGCTATTACACATATTATATAGAGTTTATAGTTTGACATGTTAAGCATTGCCAGCAGCCTTCTTGTCATAGGAAATGCTGCTGCAACATGTATTGTAGCTACAGCAATAGGCAGCAGGAACACTGTTCTTATCTGTGAACGTATGCTGGATTTTACATCCTTTTTGCTCATTCCGACTTTCTCCATTATAATAAACCTCTCCCTGTCCTCATAACCTTCTGATATCTGCTTATAGAATATTATAAGGACTGTAATTATAAGAAACATTGTCCCAAGAAATATTCCAAGAAAGAACAGTCCTCCATATACAATATAAAACCCTGACCTGTTTTCTTCCCTGGACTCAACAGAGACTTTTAACAATCCTGTTTTATCATTATTGTTTAGAAGTTTGCTTAGTGCCTTGGCACACTGCTTTTTCTGGTCTGGTGTACCATCAATATCTATATGCAGGCCATAGTTATACATATCTTCAACATTTTCTTCCCTTATCCTGGCAGCTACCTTTTCAAGCCCGTTATAGTCTCCAGTAACTGCAAAATAGCATTTAGCAGCATTGCTTTCCATTTGTGCAAATTTATTATCTGCAACACTCTCTTTCACTTTATAACTAAGTCCCAGGAATTTTATTTCATCTTCATTATATTTTGCAGTTCCAAATAATTTAATTTCATCTTCTTTAATGTCACCAGCATCTATACCTGATATCTTTTTAAAATCATCTCTTGTAATCAGGTTTAAAAATGTAATATCTGAAAAATTATATTTTATTCCCTCTTCTCCTTCTGTATCAAGCTCACTGCCGTTCATTACCCCGCCAACAGTTATATGTGTATATTCATATTCCTTTAAAATTTTTCTTCCTTGTTTCTTTATTTCATCTTCGGCTAGCTGGATAATATTTGTACTATCTGCCAGTTTACCAGACCTGCCATTAATATTTAATTCTGCTTCAAATCGTGTTTTTAATATATCTTCTTCCCCAATATACATGCTTACAGTTGTTGAAACCATTACAAGTACCATTGTTGAAAGAATACATATATTTGCAAGGCCAGCAGCATTTTGTTTCATTCTGTAAATCATGCCTGATACAGCAGTAAAATGTTTCTTCTGGTAATAATATTTCTTATTATTCCTAAGCATTTTAAGAAGTGCTATGCTTCCAGCCGTAAAAAGACAATATGTTCCAATTATTACAAGTAATACAGCAATAAAGAAAAACATAAGCGCTGCCATAGGGTTTTCAGTTGTAATTGCAATATAATAGCCTGCCCCTATGCATAGAAAACCAGTAATTGCCATTAGAACTTTTGTCTTTGGCTCTTTTTCGCCTACATTGCTGCCCCTTAGAAGTTCTATAGGATTTGACAGTTTTACCTGCATGACATTATAAACCATTATCAGAAAATACAATGCCAGAAAAAGAATTAATGTATAAAATACTGCCATACCTGAAATAACAAATTTTATACTTGTTTCAAAACCTAACAATTTATATAAAAACATCATTAAAAATTTATCAAACAGTATGCCTGTTGCAAGACCGCATACAATCACAATTATGGCAATTGCCATTGTCTCAGCAAAAAGTTCCTTTGCAATATGACGTTTTTCCATACCAAGAATGTTATAAATACCAATATCTTTTTTTCTTCTTTTCATTATGAAACTATTTGTATAAAATATAAAAATAAAACTAAATATTCCTATAACCTTTGAGCCAAAAGACATAATCAGCTTTACATCCCCGCCACCTGCCATATTTGAAAGCCCTTCATTATAGTATATTGCCAGTATATTATAAAACAAGGTAACTATAAGTATGCCAGATAATATATATGGCAGATAGAATTTTTTACCATTTTTTATATTTGTTGTCATGAGTTTAATGTAAAGTTTATTCATTTATATCACCACCTGTTGCAAGTATTGTTAAAGTATCAGAAATCTTTGAGTACATCTCTTCGTTTGTCATATTTCCTTTGTAAATCTGGTGGAACACTTCACCATCCTTAATAAAAAGAACCCTGCCTGCATTGCTTGCCGCTTTTGTGCTGTGTGTAACCATTAAAACCGTCTGGCCTTCACTGTTAATTTCCTTAAAAAGCCTTAAAAGGCTGTCTGAAGCTTTGGAATCAAGTGCTCCTGTTGGTTCATCAGCAAGTATAAGTTTTGGTGAAGTTATAAGCGCCCTTGCAACTGCGGTACGCTGTTTCTGCCCGCCTGATACTTCATATGGAAATTTGCCAAGTATATCAGAAATTCCAAGCTTTGCAGCTACAGGTTTAAGTTTCTGTTCCATAATTCCTGGTGTTTTTCCTTGTAATACAAGTGGCAGGAATATATTATCTTTAAGTGAAAAGTTGTCAAGAAGGTTAAAGTCCTGGAATACAAACCCAAGATTATCCCGACGGAAAGCAGAAATTTCCTTTTCCTTTATATTTGTTATATTCCTGCCTTCAAGTAAGACCTCACCACTTGTAGGCCTGTCAAGCGCCGCAAGAATATTGAGAAGTGTGGTTTTACCAGAACCTGACTCACCCATAATTGCAACGTATTCACCAGCTTCAACAGCAAAGTTAATATTACTAAGTGCCTGCACCTGGTTACTGCCAAATCTTGTTACATATATTTTTTTAAGATTATTTACCTTTAAAATAGCCATTTTTAATACCTCCTGTTTAATAATTTCATAAATGCTATCTGCTATCTGCTAATAGGATATCAAAATAGATTGAAACCTGCTATAGATTTGACTTACAATTTGACAGTTTATCTTACAGTTTTGTAAGATAAACATACCGCTGCTTTACACTACAATTTATCTTTAGTATAATGTGCACATATACCAGTAAAGCAAGCCCGCCCCAGAAAGCATAATACCTGGCCTGGCGGGCGCACATGGATAATAAAGCTTTCACATCCTCACTTTACTTCTTTGGGAACAGATGGTTTAGCATTTGTGTCTTGATGTTTCCTGGCACAAAGCTGCTTATGTGCAAATACAGCATGGAAATGGGGATTTTTATGGAAAATATTTTGATTATTGAAGATGAAAAAGATGTAAACAGGCTTCTTGCACAGACTTTACAAGATGCTGGATATAAAACATTTTCTGTTTATAACGGGCTTGATGTTATAAAAATTCTTGAAGAAAAACAGTTTGAAATGGTACTGCTTGATTTAATGCTTCCATATAAAAGTGGTGATGAAGTTTTAAAAGATATCAGAAGAATTAGTGATATTCCAGTAATTGTTATATCTGCAAAAGATATCTTTGAAGAAAATAATTTAAAAATGGAATTTGAAGATACAGGTGTTTATTATGGAATGGCAGATAAAGAACTGTTAAAGCGGATTATGCAGAACCTTTTAAAAAACAGCCTGCAACATGCGGCGGGTGATGTAAAGGTTTCAATTAATGGAATGGACAAAAAACCATTTCTGGAAATATTGGTACAAAACCCTGTTGGAAAAGAATGTACGGTAGATGCAGAACAGGTTTTTAACAGGTTTTATGTTGGAAATGAGGAAAGAAACAGCGTGGCAGGATTAGGGCTTTCCATAGTAAAAATGCTTGTGGAACATATGGGAGGGGAAGTATTTGCACAGATAGAAGACGGAATATTCTGTACAGGGTTTACAATAATAAAATACACACCAGCTTTATAAAATGCTATTCTTTAAAAATGTAATGTACAGTTTCCAGTTATACGGTATACAATGTATTGTAATAAATTTTATGAAATGGACATGTAAAAATATTTTTTCCCCTTGAAAGATTTCCTATCCTGTGATAAAGTAATTTTAGTTATATAACTGACGGAAAAAGTGGGGATATACCACAGGGGAGTATAACTTTAGTAAGCCGGCCGTCTGGGCATATGTCTGGATAAGCTGGCTTTAATTATATTATCCTGGCATAAACATCAGAAAGAGAGGAGATTTTTATGAACGAAATCCAGTTAAAGTATGGATGCAATCCAAACCAGAAACCTTCAAGGGTATTTATGAAAGATGGAAGCAGCCTTCCATTTGAGGTATTGAACGGGACTCCTGGCTATATCAATCTTTTAGATGCATTTAATAGCTGGCAGCTTGTAAAAGAAGCAAAAGAGGCGACAGGGCATGTTGCAGCAGCATCATTTAAACATGTAAGCCCTGCTGGCGCTGCTATTGATGTACCGCTTGATGACACTATGAAAAAAGTGTATTTTGTTGATGATGATATAGAGCTGACCCCTGTGGCAACTGCTTATATACGTGCAAGAGGTGCAGACAGGATGTCTTCATTTGGTGATTTTGCCGCACTTTCTGATGAGTGCGATGCGGCAACTGCAAAGTATTTAAGTACACTTGTTTCTGATGGTATTATTGCACCTTCATATTCAGATGAAGCCCTTGAGATACTTAAAAAGAAAAAGAGGGGCGCATATTGCATTATTAAAATCGACCCTGCTTATGAAGCTGCACCACTTGAAACCAAGGATGTTTTTGGCATTACTTTTGAACAGGGACATAATGATATTAAAACTACAAAAGAGCTTTTTTCTAATATTGTTACAGAGAAAAAGGAACTCTCAGAAGCAGCATTAAATGATATGATACTTGCCAATATTATACTTAAATATACACAGTCTAACTCTGTATGTTATGTAAAAGACGGACAGGCAATAGGAATAGGGGCAGGACAGCAGTCCCGTATACATTGTACACGTCTTGCTGGTGACAAAGCAGATAAATGGTTTTTACGCCAGTCACCAAAGGCATTGTCACTTCCATTTAAAAGCAGTGTACGCCGTCCAGACAGGGACAACACAATTGATGTTTATCTTTCAGATGATTATATGGATGTGCTTGCAGACGGAAAATGGGAGAATTTCTTTACAGAGAAACCAGAGCCTATGACAAGGGAAGAACGTGCAGAATGGATTAAAAACCTTGATAATGTTACTCTTGGTTCAGATGCATTTATCCCATTCAGTGATAATATTGAAAGGGCACATAGAAGCGGTGTTAAATATGTAGCAGAAGCAGGCGGTTCTAAAAACGACCAGAGTGTAATTGATGCATGTAATGAATTTGGCATTGTAATGGCATTTACAGGCCTTAGGCTTTTCCACCACTAAGGAGGTTAATAATGGAGAGAGTGAACTTAGAAGATTTATTAAAATCAAATGCATACCCTGGGCGTGGTATTGTTACTGGCAGGACACCAGATGGAAGCCATGCAGTAATTGCTTATTTTATAATGGGGCGCAGCGAAAACAGCAGGAACAGGATTTTTGCCACTGAGGGTGAAGGAATACGCACACAGGCATTTGACCCATCAAAATTAACTGACCCAAGCCTGGTTATATATGCACCAGTACGTGTGCTTGGCAATAACACAATAGTTACAAATGGTGACCAGACAGATACTATCTATGAAATGATGCAAAACGGTTCTACATTTGAGCAGGCACTTTTTACAAGGGAATTTGAACCAGATGCACCTAATTATACACCACGTATATCTGCAATCCTTAATATAGAAAATGGCAGTTTTAAATACTCTATGTCTATATTAAAGAGCAATAACGGAAACCCGGATACATGCAACCGCTATACATTTAACTATGAAAACCCTGTAAACGGCGAAGGGCATTTTATACACACATATATGCATGACGGAAACCCTCTTCCAAGTTTTGAGGGTGAACCAGAACTTATAGGTATTAAAGATGATATGGAAGAGTTTGGCTCTCTTGTCTGGGAAAGCTTAAATCCAGACAATAAAATATCACTTTTTATACGTTATATTAATATAGCAGATGGAAGTTATACAAGCAAAATTTATAATAAAAATTGTTAATACCACCAGGTATTAAACAGGCATAAAGCACTAATAAACGCCTGATGCCCATATACAACATATGGACATCAGGCGTTTAAATATAGCTGGATAATCCAGATAAGGTTAAACTTCCATTTGTGAAAAATCAATTTCCAGCCCTTCTAAAATACTGGATTTTATTTTATCATTAAACATATATCTATTATAATTTCTTTGTTCAAAGTTATAAACTATTACTGAACGCTCTGCCAGGTCTGTAATCCAGTATTCACGCACACCTGATTTATAGTATTTTACTAGCTTAAGGCAGTACACAGTCCATCTGTCCTGTGGGCAAACTACTTCAATTATCCAGTCAGGAGCACCAGAACATTTGCCATCTTTTACAATAGCACCATTACATATTATGCTTAAACCAGGTTCAACATAATTTTTCTTATCATTAGCAATATATACTGGAAACGGGCTTTTAAAGACTTTGCAGGATTTCTGGTTTTCATTAATATAGCTGTTTATTCTTTCTGCAAGCCATGTAAGCATTTCCTGCTGCCGTATGCTTGACGGAGGAATATAATACATTTCCCCGTCTATTATTTCCGCACGCTGTCCGTTTTTAAGCATTAAAATATCTTCAATTGTTTTATTTTTATTATCTGGCAATGCCATATGTAACACCATCCTGGTTTTTATTTTATTTTTGCCTTTTTGGCCTGGCTGTAACCACTGTAATATTTTACACCATTCAGATTGTTATAACTTCTAGCCCTGAAATAATATGTTTTTCCAGACTTTAATTTTCCAGATTTAATCTGGATTTTATCCTTTGATGTATCTTTTAACTTTTTCCATTTGCCATCTTTAGATGGTGCAAATTCTACCTCATACCCTGATTTGCCAGAAGGACAGGAAAGCTTTATTGTAACAGTATTTTTAGATGTGCTTTTAACTTGTCCTGTCTTAACTTCTGATGGTGCATGTTTTGAATTTAATGCATCTATAATAGCTGATGCAATTCTTGCATGGCCTTCTTTGGATGGATGCGGGTCTAAATTAATATTATCTAAAGAAGAAATATCAAACTTTGTATTTACAAGGTTCTCCTTTGCAAATAATGTATACAAATCTATTAAAGTATAGCTTCCAGAATTATCTGTAAAAGCATTATTTATTTCTCTAATATAAGTATCTGCTGAACTTCCAAGAACCATCACATCTTTATATGGATTATATATATTTGTTACATATATTTCTGCCTGTGGTGCTTTTTCTTTTAATATATTTATAATCTCATTAAAATTTGAAGAGAAACCTTGCGCTTTTTCATGAAGGACTTTATTATCACTAAGCTTATCTGCAAAATCATTAGCTATTGCAAGCATATCAATTAAAGAAGCATCTTTAAAATCTGCATAATAATCTTCAATAGGCGAAATATCCATACTGCCATTTACTTCTGTAATTCCAAAAGTTTCTTTTGCTATTTCAATAAAAGGCTTTAATAAATCATTAGAACCTATTGATATTGTTATAATACCAGCATCAGAAAGTGCCGCGTCTGCTTTGCCAGAATTAAGTATATTTATACAATCTGTACTGTCATCACCTGTTACTGCAAAATTAACAGCATCTGTTTTTAAAAACCTGCTTAAAACAGACTGGTAGCTGTCTGCTGGCGGTGTTTCCTGGCTGGCGGAATAACCAGGCAGCCCATAACCTGCGGCAATACTGTCACCTAATGCAACATATGTTGCCTTGCTGCTTCTGGCATTAGAACACATTGTATATAACATTGCTGCAGCACTAACCATGCATATAAGAAAAAGTAAAGGTTTAATTCTTTTTTTCATATAATATCCCCGTTTCTTTTATAAAAACAACGCCTTTATTTCATCCAGGCGTTTTATTGTAAGGTTATAGCCTTGTTTATATGTCTGTTTTAACTTGTTTACATCGCTCTCAAGGCTTTCAAGCCTGCATGGCGGCCTTAATATTACTGCCCTGCCTTCACTTTCAAGCTTCTGGCAGGTTTCCAGTGAATTGTTGTATTTCTTATACCTGTATAAAATCCTGTCTGCTACTGCTGGATATTTATGGCGTATAAGCCTTGCAATATGCCTGTCTTTTGGAAGACACTCTTTTTTATAGCCTTCTGGCTGTGTCAGCACAATTAACATCTTGTCATTGCCATCTTCAAGACATTTGTCAACAGGGATTGGATTAGAAAGGCCTCCGTCATAATAACGGTTTCCTGCAATCTTTACAGCAGGGAACACTGCTGGAAGTGCACAAGTAGCATTGAAAACTGCATAATTCCTGTCTATATCTTCCTTACCAAAATACCTGGCCTTGCCAGTCCTTGCGTCAGTTACAACCACAATATACTTTCCTGTATACTGCATAAATGTTTCTAAATCAAACTTAACAAGCTCATTAGGGACTTTACGGAATACAAAATCTATTCCAAAAAGGCTTTTTTCTGTAAAAAAATTCCTTTTTCCTATATACCTTTTATCATTACGGTAGTTTGAATAAACTTTAATATTTCTTCCACTCTGTTTTGAAATATACGATGCTGAATTTGCTGCACCAGCAGATACCCCTATGCAATATGGGAACATAATATCATTGTCAAGCAGGGCATCCATTACACCACAACTAAAAACTGCCCTGAATGAACCACCCTCAAATAATACTCCTGGCATGGCAGGTTTCCCTCCTTATTATTACTACTTTGGCAATTATAGTATTATTTATGTAAGTTGTCAAATAAATACATATAATGGATAATTTCCAGTTATCTTTTGTTGGTGGACGGACGCAGGGTTTCTGGTGTTCCACCTAATATTATTCCATGACAGGGCACGTTCCCACTACATCAGCCCACGCAGCAGTGCATAGTATCCCTATGCCACAAAAAAAGTAACATTTTT
>CAJTRU010000098.1 GCA_910579085.1 uncultured Lachnospiraceae bacterium
AAACCCGGCATTTAAAGGGTATTGTAGTGCCTTCATATACTGGGAGCTATCACAACACTTGAAGCTACAAGTGCTTCAACTTTAAAGGCAACTTTTGAGTCGGCAGTTTCTGATGATGTTAAGATTGTTGTTAAAAAGGGAACAACAGAAATCGCTGGTACAATCTCAAAAGATGAAACTAATAAAATTGTTACATTTACTGGTTCTGGAAACTTTACAGCAGGTACTTATACAATGACAGCTACCCTTGGTGAGTCAAGTGTGAGCAAGGATGTTGAAGTTAAGGACTCATATGTGGCAAGCATTGAGCTTACATGCAAAGAAGCCCTTACAGATGCAGACGGCAAAAAAGCATTTATTTACTATGATGTAAAGAACCAGTATGGCGAGAGTGTAAGAAGTTCTGAAAATATCGAATGGAACACATCACCAGCTAAGACCAGTGTGGATAAAGCATCTGGAAAAATTACAATCGAAAAAGCTGATAAATTTGTTTATGGTTCATCAATCTATGTTACAGGTGTACATGTTAAGACTGGTACAACACTCAGCACTTCAATAACTGTTGGTATGCCACAGGCAGCTGATTCTGTTGTATTTGCTGGTTTCCTTAACAAGAAAGATACAACAAAGGCACCTGTGGAAAGCCTTCCAGCAGATTTTGCTAAAGATACTTATGTTCTTCTTTATAAGACATTGGACCAGAATGGCAATGCTTTAGATATTGAAGGATTTACAGGTGATGGTCATATTACATTTATATGTGATAACCCTCAGCTTATTGCTTCACCACTTGAATATGACAGTACCTATACTGTTAATGGTGAAGAATATGCATCAATCAAAATCCAGCCAGGTATGTGGGTAGACCGTGGTGGTGAAGTAAACATCACATGGGTAGCTAACAAGACAGGCAAGAGGGACTCCAAGAACTTCGTAATCGGTGCAAACGGGATACTTAAGAGCCTTGTGTTAAGCGCACCTGTTACTACAGTAGCTGACGGTGACCAGTGGGTAAATATACCATATACAGCTACAGATACAACTGGGGCAAATGTTACAAACTATTCAACTATTGTACGTTCTACAAATACATTGACATTAAGTTCAACAATTGGTGAATTAATTGTTAAAGAAGAAAAAGATGGTACAGCAGGCATTTACTGGAATGATGAACTTAGCCGTACTGACTTTGATGATAAGAGTGCATCTGATAACCAGGACAGACCAGTATCATTAACAACTATCGTAGTTGGTGGTGAAAGCAGCAACATGCTCTTTAATGTTTCAGATATGAGACGCCCTACAACTATTGAAAAAGTGGATATTAATGACACATGGGTAAATGGTGACAGTGTTTCCCCTGGTTTAAATGAGTGGGGTGCTTTCCACTTTATTGACCAGTATGGCAAGGCTATGGTAGATGCAAACTATTCACATAATACTGCTGTTGAAGCATTCTTCAAACAGGCAGATACAGCTGCAGGTTTTGCAGGTGAAGCGTATGGTATTAAAGTAGATGTATCAGGTACAGAATCAGCTACATTAGGAGTTAAAGATGGCGTTTATAAGTATGCTGGTGATGATGGAAAATGGGGTGCTATGCCAAGTGTGGATGGTAAATCTCATTTAACATTTAACTTTAATTCAGCTAAGAGAGCAAGCGACAGCGTAAAATATTCTATCGCTAAAATCAAAGTAGCTGACAAAGCTGATAATACTATATCTAAATGGGATGATGTAAGCAAGGTTAAGACTGCAACATATACAGTAGTTCCATTTGAAGATGTTTCTTCAGGTATGACAATTAATGGTTTAGGTACAAGATTACAGGTAATAACTCCATATATGAATGAGTTTAATGGTACATCTATTGGTACAACTAATGGTGCATTTACAGCACATCCTGAAAGCAACTTAGATGTTACTGAGATAAAACCTTATGGTGATAATAATGCAGCTTCTACAAATACATTTACAGTATCAGGTGTTGTTGATGGAAAAACAGTAAATATTCCAGTTGATAAATATCTTGAAGTAGATACAGAAAAATCTGCATTTGTTATAGATGGAAATTCTGTTAAATCTGTTACAACAGGCGCTATTACATGGAGTGATTTATATAATGTAAATGATATAATTAAGTCAAGAAAAGATGCAAGAAAAGATTTAGTACTTAAAGTAAAAGATGGTAAAGAGCGTGTAAAGAAAACTGTAATAATTTCAGATGCTATGTCAGGAATAGCTGAAATCAGGTTTGATGCTACACCAGATATGCCTAATTTAACAGAACTTAAGGGATATACCGTAAATATCTTTGACCAGTATACAGCAAATATTAATAATGTTGAAGGTGTTAACTGTGAATTAGCTGTAAGCAATATTAAAGAGAATGGAAATAATCTTGCTTACTTAAGCAACAGTTTCAAGGTACGTGGAAATAACGGTTCACCTGCAGACTTTAAAATTGATGGTGCTGAAATCGGTGATACATTTACATTAACTGCAACTGCAGCAGGTACTAATGTTTCTGTATCTAAAGATATTACTGTTAATGCAGATGCCGCAGCATTTATAAGTTCATCTAAAGATAAGAAAATTGATGATACTGACTTACGTAAGAAACTTGGTTATGACAGATAGTCTTTAATATCTTGTTAAACTGGATATGGTTTTAAATACCCTTCCTCATAAGAGGAGGGGTATTTTTTAGAAATAAATATATATTTTTATCTTGATACATTATTTAGGAGGGCATTAATATGAGAAAATATATTCCAATACTATGTATCCTGTTATGCATTAACATGGCTGGATGTGGAAAAATTGATAATGGTAGTACTTCCTCTGTAAACTCACCTACACCAACTGGTATTGCAGATAATGGCCAAAATACTACATTAACACCAGACAATAATAAACAGGAAAATACTACAGATACTTCTGGACAGGGGGAAAACACCGGGGATACAGAACAGAGTGGAAACCCAGAAGAAACTCCTGGAGATGAAGCTGTAAATGATGAAACGCAAATCTTTAACCTGTCAGAAGACACCCCTTACAGAAATACTGACCATTCTATTAAAATACTAGGGTTAAAGGAATATAAAACATTAAAAAGTGATTTATATGTTGATAAGCCTGGAAAGGGGAAAAAATTTCTGGTATTGTTTCTTGCAGTTGCTAATAATACCCAAAAGGATGAATATATTAATGTAAATTCTTTAACTTCAAAAATAGATGGCAAAGAAACCAGTAATTCATTTTTAGTAAATGAACCAAAAAATTACTCAACTATATTTACTAATATAGCTGCTGGTGAAAGGAAAGCAGGGTTTATCGTATGGGAAGTGCCGTCAGGGTGGAAAAAATTTGAAATGGAATATGACGGATGGACTTATACCCATAACCTTTCTATAAAATGTGAATTTACCCCGGATGATTTATCTGACCCGCCAATTTATTCAGAAGAAGTTTTATATTAATAACCAGGATTGAATTATAAAAATATACAGCCTGTTCCAGGAATGAAAATTTACAAACAGGCTGTATATAGTATCTGGTATTAACAGGGTTAACTACCTGGCTGCTCCCTATAATTTTTAAATATTTTTTTACATATCTTCTGTATATGACAAAGTATTTTTTAGCCATAAAGGATTACTTACATTAGCTGGTATTCACTTACCCTTGTTGGCTTTGGCATATCTTTTAAGTAATATACTGTTGCAGTTTTATTTCTATCTTTACATATTTATCTTCCTTCATTAATTTGTGCAAGTAGCTTTCATAAATTCTGATGATGGTTTATTTATTACTGTTAAATATATTTTTTATGGCAGATTTAGTTTTACAAGATATATCTAATTTTATTTACAAGTATAAATATAAAAACCATTCTAAAATTTATTTTTTATAAACTAGAATGGTTTTAATTGGTTATAAATTAATTTTCTGTATGTTTAATAATTTCCTCTATAGTGCAGTTATGCTCTTTTGTTTTTTTATCATAATTAATACCAACAAGAAGTATTTTACCCTGGTATAATTTTAATGATTCAGCATATTTTTTATCTTTTATTTGCTGGATTGCGCCTTCATCTGTACTGTTCCATTTAAGTTCAATAACAATGGCAGGCTTTTCTGATATTTTCCTAGGTATAAATACTAAATCTGCAAATCCTTTTCCCGTAGGAAATTCCCTATAAATATTATAATCTTTTTTTGCACTATAATATGCAATTGAAATAACACATCCAAGTGAATTTTCATTATTATAATTTAAAACAGATGTTGTATCATTATGTACTTTTCCAACACAACTTGCAACAACATCACCATCCATATTAAGAGTTGCCTCTAAAAGTTTATCTGATTCATTAATTGCATCAATAACATAATGCCATCCAGAAAATTTAATAGCATTTGTTACTTCTTCTTCTATCTCATAATTTGGAATAAAGACTTCTTTTGTTATTTCATTATAAGCCAGATACCCCAAATGGACAAGAAGAGTCAGGACATCATCTTTATTAGTAAATGTAGTCATATCATTTTGGAAAGTTCTTGTTTCTATTTTACACTTTCCACCAGCAAGCATTGCAATTACTGCATCTTTTAAACCATCAAAGTTCATTTCAATGTAAATCTTTAATGCTTCATATGTTTCTGTATTTGTCCAGTAACTTCCATAACGTTTATTATTTATTGCGCTGATAACTGATTCAGGGTTATAAATATGCATACCACCTCCCATCAGATATCCATCATACCATCTTTGCATTATAGAATAATTATTATCATAAGTTTCACATAATTTCTTAACTTCCTTTTCTGTAAACCCAAATGTACCAGGTAAGGAATATGAATTTATCATTGAAAATTCATCAAACATATTTAAAGCTGAATGTGTACCATATTTTTTTATTGGCAAAATTCCTGTCATATATGCAAGTTTTACATAAGCCCTGCCCTTAAATAATGAACATATAAAATCAAGATATTCTCTTTGGATAGATGTATTATCTTTCTTTTCGCGGAATACACAGTCCCATTCATCAATTATAAAAATAAACCCTTTATTTTCACTATCACTATTTTTATATATTGAAGATAAAGCCTTAGTTAATATTTTTTCTTCTGGTTTTATATAATTATTATATAACTCCCTTAGTTCACTAATAATTTCTTCTTGTAAATAGTTTATAAAATTTCCTATATCACCTGATTCAATTAAAATCTGTCTCATCTCTATAAATATTACATCATATTTATTAAGATGTTTTTCATAACCAGGGCTGGAAGCAATTTCCAGATTCTTAAACAGCCCATCTGATAAACAGCCCTTGCTATAATATGCTGCAAGCATCTGCGCTGCCATTGATTTTCCAAAACGTCTTGGGCGGCTTACACATATAAATTCCTGTTCTGTATCTAAAACCTGGTTTGTATATTCTATAAGCCTTGATTTATCAATATATATTTTTGAATTTAAAGAACGTTTATATAAAATATTATCTGGATTAAGGTATATTCCCATAGTCCACCTCCGTTTTATCAATAATTAAAATAACTAACCATTTATTACTCCTAGATTAAAAAGTGTTTCATATGTTTGAATATACTTATAAAGCAGTTTGCTATTCGTCAGATAAGAATACTATTTCAAATATAATAATTTGGTGATTTTATAAAAAATTTTTGATGTTTTATTGTATATTAAGTATTTCTGCAAAAACGTCATTGTAATCCTCAAGTTTTTTCTCTGCTTTGTCCTTGCCTGCCATTATACACCTCCTGGACATCTGTATATACAAACAGTATATTTTAAATCCCCCAAAAAAGCAATGGCTTTTTAACAGTAAAGATAGCACTATAATTAAAACAGCATAAAAACAGTAAGAATTACTTCCTGGTTACGCATATAAACAGCCTGGTTTCAGCAATAATATTCCATATAGTTCCGTTAAATATGCTAATTCTGACATTTTATATTATAGAAAAAAATATAAAACATTGCTAAAAGCATACCATAAATATAAAACACACGGCAAAGTGGCTTAAGGCCTTATAAACCCGGCATTTAAAGGGTATTGTAGTGCCTTCATATACTGGGAGCTATCACAAGTTTCAAGGCTACTAAGGCTTCTGAATTTACTATCGAATTTGATAAGGCACAGCCAGAAACAGTTACTATTACAATAACTAAGTCTGGTGCTGCAGTAGATGGTAAATTAACATGGAATGAAGGAAGAACAAGTGCTACATTTGCTGGTACTGCAAACTTTGCTAATGGTGAATATACAGCTACTGTTGCAAATGGAACAGAAAATGTTACAGCAACAGCTACTGTTGAAGATGAAAAAGTAGATGAAATTGTAATTACAAGTACAACTGCATTAACAAATGATGATGCTACATCGGCTTATATTTATTATGATGTATTTAACCAGTACAAGGAAAGCATAAGGTCTTCAACAAGTATTAACTGGACAGTAAGTTCATGTGATAAATATACAGTTGATAAAGCAACTGGAAGAATTTCTGCAAATAAAGGCAAAGACGACAAGGCATTTACTTATGGCGAAACTATCTATGTAGTTGGTGTAAATGTAAAGAGTGGAAAGTCTGTTACAGCAAGTGTTACTGTTGGAATGGCACAGGCCATTGATACTGTTGAAATGGTTGGATTTGTTAATAAGAATAATAAAACAAAAATTGAGCCTTCTCTTCCAAAGAACTTTGCTAAGGATACTTACTATCTTCTTTATACAGCAAAAGACCAGAATGGTAATCCTTTAGAGGCAGAAGAATATGATGCATCAAAGATTACATTTATTTCTGATGCTCCGTTACTTATGGAAAGTTCAATAAAAGAAAAAGGCAACATCTATTCAATAGATGGTACAGATTATGCATCTGTACTTGTAAATCCTGGTAATTATGTTGATAAAGGCGGAGAGGTTAATATAACAGCAGTTTCAAATAAAACAGGTAAACGTACAACAAAGAACTTCCAGGTTGGCGCAAATGGTATTTTACAGAGCCTGGTATTAAATGCGCCAAATGGTACAATTGCAGATGGTGATGGAACTCTTAATGGTGAAGCTGTTAAAATACCATTTGTAGCAAAAGATACAGAGGGTAAAACAATAACAAACTATGATACTATCGTACGTTCTTCTAATGCAGTAACTCTTAATGCTGGTGATAATACAACATTAGAGATTGTCGAAGAGAATGATGGTACAGCAGGTATTTACTGGCATGATAGTATACAGGCAGACAAATTTGACAATTCAAGCGCTTCAGATGATATAGACCGTAGTATCTTATTGTCATCAATTGTAGTTGGCGGAGAAGCTAATAATGTTATGCTTAATGTATCAGATATGAGACGCCCTGTTGCAATAAAGAGCATATATTTCTCAGAAGGAAATGCTATTGTCAGCAATGATAGTAAATCTATAAATTTCTATAGTGATGACAATAATAATGCACCTGTAAGATATATAGACCAGTATGGTGCTGATTTACTTCCAGAAAAAGCAGCAGCATTCTTTGAACTTGCAACAACTAAAGGATTTGATGGTGATAAATATGCTATAGCAGCTAAAACTACATCCGCTGACAGAGAGAAATTGTTTAGTGGAAAATCTGTAAATGTAAATGAGCAGGCAATTGCATCAGGTTCTGCTATTTGTTCATCAAATGGTGAATTAGGCTTTACTTCTAATCTTCCTGCTAATAGTAAAGACCGTGCATCTGTTACTGTTAAATATTCTATAGCAGTACAGGAAAACGGAAAAGGTGACTACAGTGATGCAAGCAAGGTTAAAACTGAAACTTATACAGTAGTTGATAAGAGCGAGATAGAAAATAACCTTACAATAAATGTAGCAGGTACTAAATATGGCATTATGACAAGCCTTTCAGGCGAAGCAAATGGTGATAACCTTGGTAAAGATGAATATAGCAACCCAGTTACAGCTTGCGCTGTTGAAGGATACGAGAATTACAGTGACGAAGATGGTAATCTGTTAATTCCAGAAGCTGCTATTGTTACAGCCGAATCTGAGAGACGTGGACAAACGTGGGGTGATGATACAGCATTTGAGATAAAAGGTACAACAAGGGATGGTATTACTATTACAGTTCCTGCAAAAGAATACAAACCTTCAGAAGCCTCCGATATAATTACTGTTGACCCAAATAATACTACAATTACTAATGTAGTTGCTGGTGTTAAAAAGGATAACTTAAAATGGTATGAACTGTATAATGTTAATACAGCTAAAAATACTAGAACAGTTGCTGCAAAAACACTTGTAGTTGATGTATATGGTGTTCCAGTTAAGACTAGAGTACAGGTATCAGATGAAATGATTGTTCCTGCATCAATTAAGTTTACTCAGAATTGGGGGATTTTAGGAACTAATACAACTATCAAACCAAATAATACTAAAATTTCTAAATCATCAGCAGTAACAAATACAACACATCCTTTAAATGTAATTGTCTATGACCAGTATGGACGTGCAATTGACCAGAATAAATATAATTTCTCTGTAAGTTATAAAGTTTCTGATATTAAAGAAAGTACATCAGATATGACATATATGGTTAATAGCTTTGCTGTAAACCAGAATAATACAGAAAATGCAAGTATAAGCGGAGCAGAAATTGGTGATGCTTATAAACTTACAGCTACAGTAGATGGTTACAATATATCAACAAGTGTAGATGTAACAGTTGGTTCTGATGGATTAGCAAGAATTTCAACTAATAAAAATAATAATACAGATGAAACATTCCGCAAGGATGTATTAGGCATGAACAGATAATTTATATTTAGTATTATTATTCAGATTTATAATAATCCTTCCTCCTTATGAGGGAGGATTATTTTTTAAATATTTTTATATTATATGGAAAATTTTATGAATATATAAAAAAACAATAAAGGCCAAAGCTGGCAAATCTGTTTATTTTGAAATGAGGGTATATATTTATGAGAAAAAAATTATATTTATACATTTTAGTATATGCTATTTGTATAAGCATGTCTGGATGTGGAAAGACTGGCACAGATAATCCTACAGAAGAAACTTCGGATATATCTTCTTCAGATAATATCCAAAATTATGATAACCCAGCAGAAACTCCTGTTTATAAAGACAAAGATAATTCTACACCTGGAAGTACAACAGAAACAACTTCTATGCCCTTGGCAAAACCTGATACAAAGAAGGAGATAATTTCTGCTGGAAAAGATTATTCTGATTCAAAACGTTTAGTTACATTTCTTGGACTTAAGGAATATAAAAAAATAAAAGGTAAAACATTTACTGATAAGCCTAAAAAGGGTAATAAATATCTAGTTTTATTTTTGTCAATAAAAAACAATTCTTATGAGGAAAACTATATAAATTACAATTATTTTAAATCAAAAATTGATGGCAAAAATACAGAACATACTTTTTTGCTTAATGACCCTAGGAATTATCCTTCTATCTTTACGCATATTAATCCAGGTGGGCATATTGCTGGCTTTATAGCATGGGAAGTCCCAGATAAATGGAATAAACTGGAGATAACATATAATGGCTGGAAAGATACAGATAATATTTCATTAACAGGCAGTTTTACTCCAAAGGATTTAGATGACCCAATAATATATAATGCTAATGATTATCTAAACAACACACAAAGCTGATATATATTATAAATATACATAAAAAATACCACTTACTTTTTAATATACAAAATAAGTGGTATTTTCAATATATAAAAATATAAGGATTAGCAATTTTAAATAAAACATAAAGCACTAACTAAAATTAACAGCATTATACATTAATGGGTCTGATAAATCATCAGGGGTAAATTTTGCATGTAATGTCAGTCCATCAATATTTTTCCATGCACTGTATTCCATTTCGAGTTTCTTCCAGTTTTCAGGAACTTCCCATACAACAAAACCTCCTATCGCCCGTCCAGCTTCTATATTTGTAAATATCGTAGGATAGCTAAATGGTTCATTTACGAGAAAGGTATGTTCTATATCTTTACCGTCAATTTTAGCAGTTATATAATTAGGATTTATATAATCCTTTTCATTACTTGTATTCCTAATAGACAGGAAAAGTACAAGAAACTTTTTATTTTTTTTAGCTTTATCAGTATAATTATCACCTTTTAGTTTTTTATACTCTTTCAGTCCAAGAAATTTTACTACCCTGGAAGCATCTGAATATTGTTGTCTGGCAGATAACTGGCCCGCTTTTGGCTCAATAGTTTCTGTTACTTCAGAGGTCTGCTCATTGTCTGGCTTATCAGTTTCTTCAGTGGCAGGACTAGTTGTAACCTTATCCTGTTTATTATCAGGATTTACAGTTTCACCAGAAGATATATTTTCATTTGTTATATTTTCATTATTATTTTTACCACATCCAGGCAAACTTATACATATAAAAACAGCAAGAAATAAAAAATATAATTTTTTTCTCATAATAAAAATCCTTTCCAATTTGCCAAATTAATCTCTTTATATATAGAATTCCATATATTTCAAAAATTATACAATATTCTTCAATAT
>CAJTRU010000099.1 GCA_910579085.1 uncultured Lachnospiraceae bacterium
CTCATGATTCTATTATACAGCATCCAGTTTCTCTGTCAAGGTTTTTTGCTCAAAAAATTAGCACTCTTTTGAAAAGAGTGCTAAAAAACTCTTGACTTTTTTTAACAGCCGTATTATTATACCTTTTGTAAGTTTGTTAGCAGTCTTTATATTTGGTTGCTAATAATAGGGACGGATATATTTATGATATTTTTTAATAAAGAATAGGAGAGATGAATATGCAGAACAAAAAAGGCAGCTTATCTATTGAATCAGAGAATATGTTCCCGATTATTAAGAAGTGGCTTTATTCAGACCACGATATTTTTATAAGGGAACTTATTTCAAATGGCTGTGATGCTATTACTAAATTAAAGAAACTTGATATTATGGGTGAATATACACTTCCTGATGGTTTTAAGGCAGAAATACAGGTTGTTGTTGATACAGAGGGCAAAACTATTTCATTTACTGATACAGGCCTTGGAATGACTGCTGATGAAGTTGATGAATACATTAACCAGGTAGCATTTTCGGGAGCTACAGATTTCCTTGAGAAATATAAGGAT
This sequence comes from uncultured Lachnospiraceae bacterium, assembly GCA_910579085.1. GTDB lineage: Bacteria > Bacillota > Clostridia > Lachnospirales > Lachnospiraceae > Butyribacter. The sequence goes on from CAJTRU010000099.1 coordinate 549, forward strand.
AAAACTAATGAAGAGCAGATAATTGGACATTTTGGCTTAGGTTTTTATTCTGCATTTATGGTAGCTGACAGTGTATCTATTGACACATTGTCATGGAAGGAAGGTGCAGCACCTGTACATTGGGAGTCAGAAGGCGGAATTGAATTTGAAATGTCAGATGGGGACAAAGAAAGCGTTGGAACAACAATTACCCTCTATCTTTCTGAGGACAGCCTTGAGTTTGCTAATGAATACAGGGTAAGGGAAGTCCTTTCAAAATATTGTTCATTTATGCCTGTTGAAATATTCCTTTCAAAAGCAAATGCAGAACAGGAATATGAAACAATAGATAAAGAAGATTTAAGGGAAGATGATGTATTAGTTGAAACCATAATTGAGGAGGCTAAGACAGAAGAGCGTGAGAATGAAAATGGTGAGAAAGAAGTAGTTGAGGTTTCACCACGCAAGGAAAAGGCAAAGATTAACAAGCGCCCTGTTTCACTTAGCACAACAACACCTCTCTGGATGAAACACCCTAATGATTGTACTGATGAAGAATACAAGGAATTCTACAGGACAGTGTTTAATGATTATAAAGAACCATTATTCTGGATACATTTGAATATGGATTACCCATTTAACTTAAAGGGAATTCTGTATTTCCCAAAAGTAAATACGGAATATGATAATCTTGATGGTGTAATTAAGCTTTATAACAACCAGGTATTTATTGCTGATAATATTAAGGAAGTAATACCAGAATTCCTTATGCTGCTTAAAGGTGTAATTGACTGTCCTGACCTTCCTCTGAATGTATCAAGAAGTGCTTTGCAGAATGACGGTTTTGTAAGAAAAATCTCTGATTATATTACAAAGAAAGTTGCAGACAAGCTCTCTGGCATGTACAAGGTTGACAGGGAGAATTATGAGAAATACTGGGAAGATATCAGTCCGTTTATTAAATATGGATGCCTTAAAGATGATAAATTCCGTGAAAAGATGTCAGATTTTATAATCTTTAAAGATTTAAATGACAAGTATATTACACTGCCTGAATATATTGATGCTGCAAAGGGAACAGACACTTCAGAAGACAGTGGGGAAGAAGTAGTTGTAGAAGACAGTGTAGAAAGTGCTGAAGCTGCTGATAGTGAAGAACAGGAAGAGAAAGAAGAAGAGCCAGCAACAGTTTACTATGTTACAGACATGCAGCAGCAGAGCCAGTATGTCAATATGTTTAAGGAACAGGAATTAAATGCTGTAATTTTAAGCCATCCTATAGACCAGCCTTTTATTTCACAGTTAGAACAGGGTGATTTAAAAGTTAAATTCCAGCGTATTGATGCAGGACTTAATGAAACCATGACAGAAGAAGCTGATGAGGAAACAATAAAGGCACAGACAGAAACTCTAAGTGAAATATTTAAAAAGGCACTTGGCAAGGAAAACCTTGAAGTAAAGGTTGAAAAACTTAAGAACGCAAATATTTCATCAATGGTTACACTTCCAGAAGAAACAAGGCGTATGCAGGATATGATGAAAATGTACAGTGCAGGCGGCGCAGGCATGGACTCAGATATGTTTGGCGGTGGTGAAACACTTGTGCTTAACTCTTCTAATAAGCTTGTACAGTATATACTTGATAATAAGGAAGGGGAGCATACAGACCTGTTCTGTAAACAGCTTTACGACCTTGCAATAATTGCAAATAAACCACTTAAAGCGGCAGAGATGACAGGATTTATTGCAAGAAGCAATGAAATAATGATGCTGCTTGCAGAATAAAATAATATATATTTTTTTTATAAGTACATGGAAAATTAGCAGAGTATGCGGTTTTCCGTGTACTTTTTTATTGTTGCTATCTTCTTTTGATGTCCATTGCTGTCCATAAACATTCTTTTACTGTCCATAACCTTTTTCTTTAATAAGTTTATAAATTATTTATAATTAAAAGATTGACTATTAGTCATTTTTGTGTTATTGTACTTAACAAGAAATGACCAATAGTCATTTGCTCTTGTGGATGCGCTGGTGCAGTTATTATGTACCAGGCTTAATTCTGGGAAAGGTGGATAAGAGGATGATTACTTTAGGCAAATGGATTACGAAACATAAAAACATTATATTACTGGTTGCTGTAATCTTATTAGTACCATCTGCAATTGGTTACGTGACTACACGTGTCAATTATGATGTATTAAGTTACCTGCCAGCTACACTTGAAACGGTTGAGGGACAGGATATTCTGGTGGATGAGTTTGGAATGGGTGCTTTTTCGATGGTTATAGCAGAAGGAATGACCATGAAAGAGGCGGCAGATTTAGAGAAGCAGATTGAGGGTATTAACCATGTAACGGACGTTTTATGGTATGATGACTTTCTGGATATTTCAGTACCAACAGGAATGATGCCAAAGAAGCTGCAAGATGCTTTCTTTAATGGTGATGCAACAATGATGATTGCATTATTTGATAATACAACATCTGCTGATGATACAATGGAAGCCATTACAGATATAAGAAATACAGTAGGCAAAAATGTATTTGCAAGCGGTATGTCAGGTGTTGTTACAGATATTAAGAACCTTGCACTTAAAGAAATGCCAGTTTACGTTGTTATAGCTTCACTTCTAAGCCTGCTTGTTCTTTTTATAACAATGAATTCGTTTTTAACACCTGTAATTTTCCTTGTTAATATAGGAATGGCAGTTGTCTATAACCTGGGAAGCAATATATTCCTTGGTGAGATTTCATATATTACACAGGCACTTGCGGCAGTGTTACAGCTTGCAGTTACAATGGATTATTCAATATTCCTGCTGGAAAGCTACGAAGCTAACAAGGAAAGATATCCTGGTGACAATAAAAGGGCTATGTCACATGCAATAAGCAACACATTTATATCAGTATCAAGCAGTTCAGTAACCACTATTGCAGGATTTCTGGCACTCTGCTTTATGACATTTAAGCTTGGGACTAATATAGGCATAGTAATGTCAAAGGGCGTTGTAATTGGTGTTGTAGCATGTGTAACAGTGCTTCCTGCAATGATACTTACATTTGACAAAGCTATTGAAAAGACAACACACAGGGAAATAATCCCGTCGCTTGGCAAGCTGTCAAATGGCATTATAAAAGGAAGATGGGTTGCAATTATATTATTCCTTATAGTGCTTGTGCCAGCAGTGCATGGCAATAGCAATTATGAAATTTATTATAACATTGACAAATCACTTCCAAAGGATATACCAAGTGCAGAAGCAAATGACAAACTTAAAAAAGAATTTGACATGAGCAATGTCCATATGGTGCTTTTAAAAGACGGTCTGGCTGCCAAGGAAAAGAACCAGATGATTAAAGAAATAGAAGAAGTTGATGGTGTTAAATGGGTTATAGGCATTAATTCACTTATAGGTTCTAACTTTCCAGATACAATGATACCAAGTGATATTAAGGAAATGCTTAAAACAGATAATTATGAATTACAATTTGTATGTTCTGACTATGCGTCTGCAACTGATGAAGTAAATACACAGATTGCAGAAATGTCTGGTATAGTTAAAAGTTACCAGGAAGATGCAATGGTAATAGGTGAAGCACCACTTATGAAGGACTTATCAGATGTTACAGACATTGACTTAAAAAATGTAAATTATATTTCTATAGCAGCAATTTTCCTTATAATTTTAATAACATTTAAGTCAATATCAATACCTGTAATACTTGTAGCAGTAATTGAATTTGCAATTGCTTGTAATATGGCAGTCCCGTTTTATACAGATACACCACTTCCATTTGTAGCAAGTATAGTTATAGGCACAATACAGCTTGGGGCAACAGTTGACTATGCAATACTTATGACAAACAGGTACCATAAAGAGCGTACTGTAAACGGGCTCAGTAAAAAAGAGGCAATAAGCATAGCACATAATACCTCCATTAAATCAATACTTACAAGCGGTTTCTGTTTCTTTGCTGCAACATTCGGAGTATCAGCATATTCGGAAATTGATATGATAAGCTCAATATGTACACTTCTTTCAAGGGGCGCAGTAATAAGTATGGTAGTTGTTATATTTATACTTCCGGCAATGCTGTGGGTATTTGATGGCATTATAGCAAGGACATCGCTTGATATGATAAAAGCAAAAGTTGCACACAGGGACAGCATAAAAAATGAAATTCCTGTTATAAATGAAAAATCTGTATCAAATTAAAAGAATACAAAAAGTTAAAAGAATAAAAAATCAAACAAGGTAAATAATGGAAATATATTTTATACACAGTTTTGTGCCTGTGCGCTGCTTGCCACAAAGCTGGATACGTGCTAAAAGCAGCGCAGAAAAGAGGATAATTATGAAAAAAAATTTAAAGAAAATTATGGTTACTAGTGTAAGCGGGCTTTTAGCAGCAGGGCTGCTTGTTGGAAGTGTTGATTATGCTTCACATATGTTTGTACTTACAAACAGGGCAGTTGCAAAACAGGCTGAAAGAATTTCAGAAGAGATAAAAGCGTCTTCCAGTTCAGGACTTTCTTCTTCTAAGCCTTCAAAGCAGGAAACAGTTTACCAGACACTTGATGCAAATGGCAAACCTACGGATACTGTAGTATCTGACTGGCTTAAAAATGCAGGCACTAATTCAGAATTAAAGGATATCTCAAACCTTAAAGATATTTCAAATACAAAGGGTGATGAGGAATTTACCCAGGATGGCAAGGAAATTGTATGGAATACTGCCAGCGAGGATATATATTACCAGGGCAAAACAGATAAGCAAAGCCCTGTAGGCATTGGACTTTCATATAAACTGGATGGCAAAGAAGTTGATGTCAATGATATTGCAGGCCAGAGCGGGAAGCTTGAAATCAATATAAAATATACAAACTCATCAAAGAAAACTGTAAAAATTGATGGCAAGGAAACAGATATTTACACACCGTTTGTAATGGTAACAGGAATGATACTTCCTGTAGAGAAATTTAAAAATATTTCAATCGACAACGGAAATGTGATTTCTGAAGGAAACAACAATATTGTTGTAGCATATGGGATGCCAGGGCTTGCAGAAAGCCTTGGCCTTGACAATCTTGATTTGGGCAAGGATGTTTCTATTGACTTAGGCAAATTAAGTGATAAAATAACAGATACAGTTAAAATTACAGCAGATGTTGAAAATTTTGAACTTAAGTCTTCTTATACTATTGCAACATCAGAGTTTTTCAGTGATTTAGACCTTGATAAAATTGATGGTACTGATGAACTTACAGATAAAATGGATGAATTATCAGATGCAGCTAAAGAGCTGGTTAATGGTTCAGGAAAGATTGAAAGTAATTTAAGCAAGCTTGACAACAAATTTGGTGATTACTCAGATGCAATTGGTACACTTGATAAAAGTGCTGGCAAACTTGACGAGGGTGCAGGAAAGTTAAAGAAAGGCATTGACTCATATACAGAAGGTGCAGACCAGCTTCTTGATGGTGTTATAACTTATGCTGATGGTACAAAGACCCTTGCAAAAAGCGCAAAAGAATATGCCAGAAATACAAAGAAGCTTGTAAATAAAACAGGCCAACTTAAAACAAAGGGAACAGAAGTGCTTGCCGCTGGCTCATCACAATTTTCTGCTGGCTTAAATAAATATGTTTCAACAATCAGCCAGATTTTATCATCAGATACACTTTCTGGTGTAGTAAAAGGATTTTCGGCAATCCATACAGGTGCAGGGCAGTTAAAAGATGCAACAGCCCAGTTAAGTGCAGGTGTAGACAGCTTAGAGGCAGGCATGGACAAAGTTAATGATGCTGCAAGGAATATTACACAGTATAATGATGAAGTAGACGGCTATATTGCAGAACTGAAGAAACTTTATGCAGGGGCAGAAGATGAGAGTGAGAAGGCTGCTATTATGGCTATTATTAATTATGTAGGCACAGCCCAGAAAGCAGGAAGCGGAATAGAAGCAGCAACATGCCCAGGAAGTGACATGGAAACAGGGTTTGCCAAAGTATCAGGCGGGTTGTCAGCAGTATCAGACGGGTTAACAGAAATAGAGTCTAAAACAGATGCAAGTGCGCTTAATGGCGGGGCAGCAGGAAATCTTACGGACAGCATAGCACAGCTTAAAGAAGCAGGAAACACACTTGTTTCAACATATGATACACAGCTTGATGCTGGAATTAAGAGCCTTGATGAAAACACAGGTGCACTTTACAGTGCAGGCCAGACACTGGTTTCAAATAACCAGAAGCTTACAGATGGTGCAAATACACTTATTAATAATACAGGAACAATTAAGAAAAACAGTAAAAAGCTAGTATCAAACAGTGGCACATTGCGTGATGGAATAAAAACACTTGCAGATGGCACTGGAAAGCTTGTAGAAGGTGTAGCAAAGCTTGTAAGCAAGACGGGTGATGTATCTGATGCATTAGGCCAGCTTGCAGATGGTGCAGGCACACTTGCAGATGGCATGGCAGAATTCAGGCGTGATGGTGTAAATAAGCTTACAGGTACAGTAGATGACATGCTTAGTTCAGGCAGCAATTTACACAGCAGGCTGGAAAAGATTGTAAATGCTTCTTCAAAATATAAGAGTTTCTCTGGCATACCTGAAGGAATGGACGGAAGTGTTAAGTTTATTATGTCAACATCAGCAGTAACAACTGAAGAAGAGGAATAAACAAGATAAGAGGAATTAAATTTGGGCAAATTAGATGAAAATAAAAAGATAAAGCAGGAAGCTTTACTTAGCTCGGCATTTAAACTTTTTACAGAAAAAGGTATAAACAATACTTCTATTTCAGATATTGTAAGCAGCGCAAAACTTGCAAAAGGGACTTTTTATCTGTATTTTAAAGATAAATATGATATAAGGGACCGGCTTGTAACAAAACAAGGCAACCGCCTTTTTGAAAATGCCAATATGGCACTAGAGAAAAGCGGATGCCAGACTTTAGAAGACTGTGTTATATTTATAGCAGATAATGTTATAGGCCAGCTTAATGAAAACCAGGCATTACTTAAATTTATATCAAAGAATTTAAGCTGGGCAGTATTTTCAAATATTCGTATAGCTGGCAAAGATAATATGAACTGCATGGATATATTTAAAGAACTTATAAAAAAATCAGGGCGCAGGTTTGAAAATGAAGAGCTTATGATATTTATGATAGTAGAACTTGTAAATTCTACATGTTATAGTGCAATAATATATAAGTCGCCTGTAACACTTGAAGAATTAAAACCTGGTCTGTATACTACAATAAGAGGAATAATAAAACAATTTGAAGTTGGTTAAAAAAGCAGGCAATGTGTAAGCATTGCCTGCTTTTTAATGTATTTTAATTTTAAGCCGTCAAAAGGTGGCTGGCTGTTTTATAGAAGAATTTCTTATTAATTAGAAAATACTGTAAAAACCAGTATTTACAATATATGGAATAAAACTTATGGAAAAAAATAACAAAAAAAATCGTGAAGATGGCTGCTTCACGAAAGATTTTATATCTGGACTGTATCTTGGATTATATGCTTAAAATGGCACTTTGTCAATAAGTGAAAAAGAATATTTTTTTAAAAAAGTGTTAATATTGCCTATAATTTTATCTGAGAGCCGTCAAATAAGCCGTCAGATAGTAAAATAGAAAAAATACACAAAAATATATAGTTTTTAATAAGAATTTAAACAGAAAAAAGCTGGTTTTAACCATTTTTGGCATTAAACAACGTTATAGAAAGCTGAATAATAATATTTTATATTACATCTATTACTATTTAAAATCTTTCGTGAAGCAGCCATCTTCACGAAACAACAAAGGCATAATGTGGTGTAACCCTTTATTTTATAAAGCTTTGTTTTCTGGTTACAATATAAATGGCAGAAAGCCTGACGGCTTATCAAACTTAGTTATCAGTTGTAAAGCAAAGAATATTATTTTTAAAGATACTGCATTTAGAAATAAACCTTAACGCTTTTGCCTGCGCTTTTAAGGTTTTAACATGTATATTCTGCGCTTTACAATTGGTATATATAAAATTAACAATTAATAACATTTATGAAAAGAAAGGGGAGAATAATTTTTTATGAAGTTTTTTAAACAGACAAAAGAAACAAAGCGTAAGATTAGTTTCTTTATGGCACTGGCAATGGTAATTTCATTATTACCAGTATCATCAGTTGTAAAAGCAGCAACTAGTAATACAAGTGATGTATATTTAAGTGTAGATACCAAAAGTGCAAAATATGTAAAAATGGATAAAGTATTACATTCTGACGGGGCAGCTACTGCTTCAGTCATAATAGCTCCTGAAAGCGGTGTTACAATTACAGATGTAACATCTGCTGGTAACAACATGGAGGTAAAAGCGGCAGCAGTAACATTGGGAAGTATATCTTTAAAAAAGGATAAAGTAGTAGCAAATGCTTCTGTAGTAGTAAAGGAAAAAACTAGCAATACAGGAAGCAAAGTTGCTTCAGTATCATCATCATCATTAGCAAGTGGTGTAATTGCAAAAGCATCCTTAACAGCAACAGGTCCATCTATAGCTTCTAAAAATATTACAGGTGCAGTAATTTCTATTGATGGAATTGCATCAAATAAAAATATTGAAGTAGCAATAGTTATGGAAAGTGGAGAGCCAGAAGAAACTCCTGGCACTGAAAGTGATTTTACAGTTAACTATAGTGGTACTATAACAAATGCTGATATTGAAGTTTCTTTATCTGGCGAAAATTTTAAAAGTGGAAGCAAAGTTAAAGCAACTGATACTTTAGATATTACAATTAAACCAGAGCCTGGTTACTATTTTGAGAATAATAACCCACCAAATATTACTTTAAAAGATGCTAAGAGTGCAACTCTTAATAAATTAGGAGTAATAAAAGATGCTTATAAAGCAACTGTTAGCAAATTTAAAGCAACTACAGAAATAACAATATCTGGTGAAGTGAAAAAGGCTGATGTTGTAAATGAAACTAATGCAGAGGAAAATGTTGGCGGGGCAACATTAGATACAGAGTCAATACAGAATGTTAAGACAGATATTAAAGATGCTTTTAAAGAGAGTGATAAAGTAACTCCTGCAAGTGCTGCTGCTGTTAAAGAAGCATTAGACGATAATGGAACTATTGGTGTTTCACTTAGTGTAACAGATGCCGGAATTGCTGCAGCAGATGAAGAAAAGGGTAAGAATGCAATTGTTTCTGATGATAAAAAAGCAAAGGACAGAGCAGTTGCCCTTAACATTTCATTAACTGCTATATGCAGGGATAAAAATAACAATGAAGTTGCAAGAGTTGAAGTAAATGAACTGACTAAAGAGGTAAAGGTTACTATAAAAGCTAATGAAATTTTCAAAGATAACTTTAGTGACACACCTGCTGATGGTTATACAAGAAAATACTTTGTAATAAGAGTACATAATGGCAAAACAGAGAAAATTGAATGTAAATTTGTAGATGGTAATATTGAATTTAGCAGTAAACTGTTTTCTACATATGTATTCTACTATGAAGATGTAAAAGAGAACCAGGGTGGAAACAATGGTGGTTCAACAGGAGGCAGTTCTGGAATAGGTTCTTATGTACCTTCAGGCACTTCTACACCTGCACCATCAGCTACACCAAGTGCAACCCCTGACGCTTCAGCAACCCCTGATGCTTCTGTTGCACCAAGTACAGAACCATCTGCTTCCCCTTCAGAACCAGGCACAAATGTTCCAGGTGAAAGCAGCAAACCAGATACAACAGCGGCACCAGGCGGCAATGGTGGTGATGACAAGAATACAGGAAATAATGTTGTAAAAGTGAAAGTTGGCAAGAAAGTGACTGTAAACAGCTCAAAGTACAAAGTTACATCTGTTTCAGGTACAAGGGCAGTACAGTTTACAAGCGGCAAGAAAAATGCAAAGAATGTTGTAATACCTGCAACTGTCAAAATCAGTGGCAAGAATTACAAAGTAACTTCTATTGCAAATAATGCGTTTAAGA
>CAJTRU010000100.1 GCA_910579085.1 uncultured Lachnospiraceae bacterium
ATCGTAAAACAACTACTTTACCAGCACCGCTGCTGTTATGATTTTAGTACCTGGAAAAATTGAGTTATCGTAAAACAATAATTCCATAAAATCAGACGTTTCCATTATTTTAGTACCTGGAAAAATTGAGTTATCGTAAAACTGGTGGCCTTACTATAATTTTATCTGTATCATTTTAGTACCTGGAAAAATTGAGTTATCGTAAAACGCATGGACATAATTTTTGGTATTATAAGCTATTTTAGTACCTGGAAAAATTGAGTTATCATAAAACTGTCAAAATGGTGTGATGAGTTATCGTACAGCTAAAGGATGTGTGGTGTGGCACAGATAAAATTGATTTTGTCACCTAAAAACCAAGGGAGAGGTATAAACCACTTTATACCTCTCCTTTTACTATTCTCTCATTTACATACATCCTGAATTCATCAATTTTTTTATAATCTGGCTTGTCTGGCAGTCCTGTGTTATTTTTTGCATATTCTAGCCGTTTTTCATATTCATCCAGTAATTCATAGAAGGCGCTTGAAGGCTGTCTGTTTTCATCAAGGTATTTCCCATTACGTATATCCATAAGCAGCCCATGTCCGTCTTCACGGTATGTAATTATCTCTTCTTTCTCAAGGATATCAATACACATCATATATAAACGGATTAAATGTGCCATATGCTTGCCAAGTTTATCATGGCTTGCTGCTTTTTCGTTTCTTTTGCCAAATTTGTTATAACTGCTGGCTATGGCTTTCATTTCATTCCACATGCCTGCCCAGTCCCTTAATGGATAATGTTTAAGGTTTATGTCCATAAATATTTCACTGTTGTATCCGTTTTGTACTGCTTTGTCTATATAAAGGTTGATTTCACTGTCATTATATGGAAAGAACCTGTCTTTAAAGTAATATTTTGCATTGCTGATACTTTTAAGGATATATGCTTCATTTTGTGCCTGCCCTATATATCTTGCCGCTTTGTTTTCCATGCGCCTTAGCTGGCTTCCAGCATAGCCCCCAAATGAATGTATGCATATTTTGGATAAAAACATTTTCCTGTTTGCAAGCAGTTCTTTCCCTATGTCTGGTAAATACAGGTAATGTTCTGGTTTACATCCAAGTATTTCTATTGTATTAGGGTTATTTGATACAAGTAACTGTATAATTTTATTAAATGAATATATTACAGTATCTGTAATGGTTTCTACTACCTGCCCGAAATCTGTACCTAATAAAATATCCTCTTTGGAATTTATGGCAATTCCCCTTATATCCAGGTCTGAGCCTTCCTTGTCAATTCCATAGGCATGGCTGCCGCCAAGGGTTAAAAGTATTATATTGCTGCCAAGGTTTTTATCTTCTTTTAGAAAAGCATAATTATCTGATTTTAAATTTTCTTTAATCTGGAAAATATCCATTTATCTATCCCCGTTTCTTCATTATATTTATTCTGCTTCCTGTTACTTTTAATATTATTCTGCCTTGCTTAATGTTTTTAATATTATTCTGCTTTGTTTAATATTTTTAACATTATTCCACTTTGCTTAAATTGCTCTTAATTTTATTTTTTATTTCTCTTTAATTTCCATTTTTCTTTAATTGTAATCCCACATTGCTATCTGCTTTACTCTTTCCACTTCTCTCCTGCCTGTACTTACCAATATATACCATATTTATACATATAATATCTTAGTGCCAGGCAGCAAACCTGGCACTAAGCTGTTGCGCTAAGCTAAAATTATAATAGAATGAAATTACACAAAATTATAGAAGTTTACAAATTACATATTATCAATTAAAAATTATTAACCACAAACTATTATTTATTAATTATAATGGTGTGATTATAAGTTCCCTGTCACCTATAGAGCCAGCTAGTATATTTTTAATAATTCCTGCTGCCTGTTCGTCCGCTTTCCTGGCAAGCCCGTCTACATTGGCATGTGCTGTTACGTCTTCTTTTGAAATGGACATTGCGTCAATAACATCATTTTTGTCTGTCCAGTTAAACAGCGCATATCTTTCATCATAAAATTCTATGCTGGAAGGGTCTACTTCTATTGACTGTACTTCTGCTTCTGGCATTTCTACAACTACTTTGCTGTCTGTAATTTTAATGTTTACATCAGAAAAGTTTATGCCTGCACGTATATTCGCAGTATACCTCATTGAAAACCCTTTCTGGGTCAGAAACGGGATTTCACCTTCTGTATAGATTACCAGGCCGCTGTATACCATTTCGGCAGTTGTGAGTTCACTTACCCCATTAATTTTTTCGCTAATATATGCTGTTGTGATTTCAGGCTGTTTGTCTTTATAAATCATGCGCCCTGCCCTAAATCCTGCAAATACTGCCAAAAGAAGTACTGCAATTATTACAAACATTCCTATTTTGAATTTAAGTCCAATATAAACCCTTTTATCTTCTGCCATAAAAATATTTCTCCCTTTTGTATAATTATTCTCTTCTGTTTATAAAAGCCAGAATTAATATATAAAATAATTATAACAGGGTAATAAAAGTTGTCAACAGCTTATCTCCCACCAGCCTGGTATTTGCAGTATTTTCTTTTTCCAATAAAGAAAAATATAACACCTATTATAATATATGCCACAAATGCCATCTGCCATAGCGTAAATTTTATGCCAAATATATTCCAGAGACGCAAGTCAAAAAAACCTTCATCTGCTTTTAGCAGGTTAATTGGAAGCATATTCCATATTTTCCCAATAAATTTAAAATCCGCAGGAATAGCTACTAAGCGTGCAAGCAGAAACCCAACAGCAATTACTATTGCCATTGTGCCTGTATTGCTTTTAAGCAGTTCTGACAATACCATTGTAACTATGCTAAGTACAACAGAGGACAATAAAAGCAGCAATACCATTATTATTGAAGTTTTGCCTGCTGAAATGTTTCCTGGGTATAATGGGGCAATTACTACCTGTACCATAGCAGAAAAGCTGCCCATGCCATATATGCCAATAAAACAGGCTAGTGTTATTACAAATAGAATTAATGTTGCACTTGTTACCACTATGCAGCCTGCTATTATTTTAGCAACGTAGCTCTGCCACCTGCCGTATTTTGTGCATAATATTAACTGGTCTGTCCTTCTTATATGTTCATCTGTAAATATGCTTGTTATGCAGATTGCTATAAAAAATGTTATAAACATGCAGATATAATAACATCCGCTCATATCAATTATTTTTTCATACATCCCGCCATACTGGTATGTGAAAACTTCTGGAACTTCTTTTTCCTTTTCACGCCAGTATTCCTTTTCTGCTTTTGACAGTTTATAATCATCCCATAATATTTCCTGTGCTTTATGCCTGGTGCTGTACAGCATTTCCTGTACCAGCGCACCAGTTTTGTCTTCATTTTTAATGCCGCCTGCCATATACTGTACAAGACGGTTTATTATTTCATACGGCCTTACTTTTTTATTATATTCATCTGAGGAAAGATACGCATAACTTTCCCTTTCCCCGGCTTCTTCTGGAATATATTTTTTACTTTCTTCAATTTCTGCAAGCAGTGTATTATCAATTTTTCTTCCTGAAAGCTTTTCAGAATTCCTTCTGTCTGTTTTGAACCAGTCTGCTTTTGTTTCCAGGAATTTCCCATCTACGTACCTTGATGCAATAAAGTACGCACCACTTGTAATAAAAACCTGGAATACCAGGAAAATTACAAATGTAACCCACACTATTTTTTTCTGTAAGATTTTCTTTAATTCAAAACCTGTAAGTCTTGTCATTCTAATCCTCTTTTCTGCCTTGTCTGGCACAAATTTAAAGTTTATATTCTGCTCCTAATCCCCAAACCTGCCTAGATAGAACTCTTCCAGGCTGCCTTCTATTCCACTGCTTGGCGCATTAAATACAAGCCTTCCATCTTTCATCATAAGAATATAGTCTGCAATATGTTCTACATCTGATACGATATGTGTAGATAAAATTACAATGCTTTCTTTGCCTGCATTTTCTATTACATTACGGAAACGCACCCTCTCCTTTGGGTCAAGCCCGGCTGTGGGTTCATCCATTACAAGTATTTTGGGATTGTTTAAAAGCGCCTGCGCAATTCCAAGCCTCTGTTTCATGCCGCCAGAATAAGTTTTTATCTTTTTCTTTGCAACATCAGAAAGTGAAACAAAGTCCAGAAGTTCTTCTATCCTTTTATGTGCACTTTTTTTATCAAATCCTTTTAATGCTGACATATACATAAGGAAGTCCCATGCTGTAAATGACGGGTAATATCCAAAATCCTGTGGCAAGTACCCTAATATATTCCTGTACTCTTCTTCGCCTGAATCAATTCCGTCAAATGTAACAGTGCCGCTTGTTGGTGAAAGTATTCCGCATAACATTCTCATAAATGTGGTTTTTCCAGCACCATTAGCGCCCAGAAGGCCATATACGCCTTTTGTAAATTCAACTGATACCCTGTCCACTGCAATTTTATTTTTATACTGTTTTGAAAGCCTGTCTGCTATTAATTTCATTTTTATAGTCCATCCTTTCTTCCTGCCCTGGTACACCAGTGCTGTTATCCGCAGCCTTATGCCCTGCTGCCAATTGCATCTGCCATTTTGTAACCTTCATAACTTGCAGCCGCTAGAAGCACTATTATTGCAGCCAGCCATATTCCTGTATATCTTGTATCATATATCCAGCTATATGAATATACACTTTTTAAATTGGCCAGGCTTATAACCGCCCCAAAAACGCTGCTTAAATACACCCCTTCCCTTGCAGGGAATTTCCTTAATATTATAAAACCTCCTGTTGCAGAAGATAAATATGGCACAAGCATATATAACATGTTTCTGCACATGCCGCCACCAGATAAGCCTGCTGTTACCAGAAGCATAAACATATTTACCCCGCCAATTATAATAACCCTTAGCATAATAACGCTTTTAAGCGTAAACCTTGATGACATTTCAAATTCTTGCATACCATAAATAATGGAACGCATACTTTCTGAAAGTGAAAATGTTACAATAAATGGCAAGGCAGCAGATAAAAACCATAACATATCCTCTGCAATATACCTGCTGGATATAAATATACATACAAATATAAATGCAGAAAGTACCCACAGCCATTTGGAAATATAAGAAAACTGCACCCATGTTATATAAGCAATGCTGGTCTTACCCGGTGCATATACAGGTATCTGGGACACTTTTTGCAGAAATCCCTGTTTTCCCTGCGGCTCTGGGGCTTCAAAATATTTTCTTATATCCTGTAAATCTTTTTTGCCTGGTTTATTCATATGACAGCCTCCCCTCCAGCTTTTTAAGAATTTTCTTAACTTCCCTGTATACTGCAAACCTGGAAATTCCATATATCTTCCCAATATCTTCTACAGGGACTTCATTAGCATACCGTAGCAGTATAATTTCACGCTCCTTATCTGTAAGCTGGTCCAGTGCAGTCTGCAGGGAAATATTTTCTATTATTTTGTCTTCATGGCTATCTGCTGGCAAATCCTCTGGTATCTCCACAGTTTTTTTCCTGCGGTATTCGTCTGTACAAAGGTTTCTGGCAACAGTATATAAAAATGCCAGTGGATTTTTTATCTCTTTGTACCTGCTGTTTTCTATAAGCCTTAAAAATGCTTCCTGTGTAATATCTTCTGCCGCCTGTACATTGTGCAGCTTAAAATAACAGTAACGGTACAGCTTATCATATTCCCCATCTGTCCCAGCAAACATAAATACCCTCCCTTCTGTTATGTATACAGGCATAAATGTAAATTCTTGAAACGTTTTTAACAGCCTGTATTATATATGACGTTTTATAATACAGTAATGTGCGGAAAAAAACAAAAAAATAACAGCATAATTCCAAAATGCTGTTATTTTCCTGTATAGTATACATATCTGTCTTGTATATTATTATCCAAACCTCTTATTATCTTCTACAAGTGCCCCAAGCCTGTCCTTTACATCATCAGAAGTGGTTAAAATAACCTCTGCTGAAGCCGCTATCTGCTCTGTAGAAGCTGCCAGGCTGTCAACCCTTAGATTAATGTCAGTTGTAATATCCATAAGGTTCTGGCTGTCCTCTATTATCTTTGAAACATACTGTAATATTTTTCCCTGGCTGTCATTGCTTCTTGAAGCAGTATCACGTGAGCTTGTGGCAAGGTTATTTATTTCATCTGCCACTACTGCAAATCCCCTGCCAGCTTCCCCTGCCCTTGCTGCTTCAATGCTTGCATTAAGCGCAAGCAGGTTTGTCTGCTCTGCTATGGACACAACGTCTTCATTATTATGCGTGAGTTCTGCTATCATATCATTAATTTCATACATTGATTTATTTAAATCCCTGCAAAAATCAGTAATTTCATGCATATGTTTTGCAATCTCAGTGCTTTCCTCTGCATTGCTTGCATTACCATCTGCCATATTGTCAACTGCTTCATGCAGGACTTCAAAACTATCATTAATTTCATTTACTGTTACAATAATCTTTTCTCCCTGCTGCTTTACAATCTCTTTTTCTTCTTCATTTTCCCTTGCGAGCATCATTGCATTCTCACGCTGCTCTTCAACCTGGTTCTTAATATAATAAATACAGTTTTCCTTTTTGTTAAAACCATTATGTATTGCTGTAACCATATCTTCACAACTGTTATAACCACAGCATGAACAATTGATATGCTGTGACTCATATGTAGTTTTATTCATGCTGTTAAATATAGCCTGTTTCTGCTCTTCAGAAGGTATATTGTTCTGGCATTGTGCTGAAAGGTCTTCATAAGCCCTTAAGTAGTCATTAAGGTCTAAGTTCCTGAACTGGCGGTTAAACTTCTTTAACCTCTGTTTAGGTGAAAGCTTTTTAGACCATGCACTTGCCAGGCTGTTTTTCTTCACGTCTTCCTTTATTTTAAGCACATTGTAAAGTGCATCATCTGTTTTTGATATTTCTGGCTCTGTAGCAGTGCCACAAAGGCATCCGTCAGCACAGTTAAGGGCATCTATAAAAAGATATGGGGTGCGGTCTTTTACTATCCTGTCCTTATTCTTCCCAAGGAACTCATACATATGCTTTTCACCCTCTATCTGCCTTATAAATACACTTTCTCCTAAGAACCAGTATACATTTTCTTTAAGGCCTCCAGGCATAGGATAGAGAGAACCAAGCCCGTATTCAATCTCATCAGAACATAATTCCCCATGTATGTTATTCTTCTTCACGTACTCCATAAGATGGGAAAATGTTACATTATATTGTATATACCCCTTGTTAGCAGGCTCTTCCATTTCAAGCTTCTTAGCTATGCATGGGCTTATAAACGCAAGCTTGTCTGTAATGCCCATAACCTTCCGTGCATATATTGCAGCACACATCATAGGGCTTTGTACTGGAAAGAGCTTTGGTATAAGCTCAGGTATATAACGCTCAATATAACCTACAACAGCAGGACAAGGCTGCGAAATCCCCCCTGTAAAATTGTGTTTCTGTATGTAATTCAAGTAACCCCATGTAGTGATATCTGCACCAAAAGATACACTTATAATCCTGTTTACACCAAGGCTTTTTAACCCTCCAAGCACTTTTTCATATTCACCAGGGTAATTTGCCTTAAATGCAGGGGCAAGCAGCAGTGAAATCCGCTCCCCCTTCTTCAGTGCATTAAAAAATTCTTCCGTATCATCTATAAATTCCCTTGCACTATGTTCACATACATCAAAACAAGCACCACATGCCACACATTTGTTACCATCTACATCTATCCTGTTCCTGCCTTCCATATCTGATGACCTGCAGGCTCCCACACAGCTACAGACACTTATGCATTTATTACACCCAATGCAATTATCATTAGTAACTACCAGACCCGCGTTTACCATATGTGGACCTCCCTCCGGTATAGATTTCTAATTATTTTTAATAATTATACCATATCTATAATGTGTTTTCCACTATAAAGTTTATGGCAGATAACAACTTGCAGGCTGGAAGTTATGTCATTTAATGGCCATTTTCTATGTCATCTATAAAAGGTATTACTTGCGAAAGCATATTGTCTATATCTTCAAACATTGAACCTTTAGTAGTATTTAATTCACTTGCCCTGTCTATATGTTTGACAACTTCATTATATTGTCTCTCTGTATCTGCAAAAAGCTGTTTAAACTCCCTTAATTTATCCTGTGATGCACTTACAGTCCCTTTTATCTGTTCATGTACTGTTTCAGCACTCCCTGCTGCTGTAATAATTGCATCAAACATAGCATGTGTTTTGTCAACATTTTCCATACTTTCAGTCATTGCCTTGTTTGAAGCAGTAATACTTTCACTCATTTTTCCAGTGCCATATTCCACACTGCCAATCCCTGTATCAACCAGCCCTGCAAGGTCTTTTATTTCATCAGCAAGGCTTTTTACTTCCCCTGCAACCACTGCAAATCCCTTTCCATGTTCACCCGCCTTCGCCGCTTCAATAGAAGCATTAAGTGCAAGTATATTAGTCTGGTCTGCAATTTTTACTATCTGTTTCATGGATTTTTTAATGTTCTCAATTGATTCCTGGAAACCAGCAAATGTATCTTGTATTTCACTAAAGCAGTCCTGCACCTGGTTTGAACTGGATTTAAGCCCGCCCACCTGCCGCTGTGCTTCTTCTACTTTGTTAGTGATTTCATCTTTAACTAATGTAAACTGCCCTGATACATTATCCACTGATGTGAAAACATCATTAAATGTATCAAGTTTTTCTTTTAGTGCCATATCTTCCTTAAGCACACTCTGGAATGCAAGCCTTATGCCCCTTATTTCATTAAGCGACTCAACCTCTTTAAGTACCAGCTCTTTCCTGTAATCCTGAAGGCTGTTTACAACATATACAACTGGATACAGCCCTGTCCCATCCGCTGTTTTGTACCGCTTGTTTTTGTACTTAGGTAAAAACATCTTATATCCTCCTGGTTTTATTAATATGTATCCTTAGTGGCTACTCAAATACAACACAAGTCATTGACTGGTTGACAAACTGCCCGTTATAATGTTCACCATATCCTACCAGACCTGCATGACTGCCAAGCCTTCCCATAGCCTCAAGATAATTGTTCATTTCGTTATTCTGGCTGAACAAAAGATACCGGAACAGGCAGTTTACAGAAAATACTGCGGAAATACGCTGGAAATCCTGGTGTATTTTCTGGATTGTCCCTTCTACCACCCTTCTGTAATCCTGTAATTCAAGAATAATTAATACATCTGAGTCATTTACCTGCCTGAAGCATGTAAGTGCACCACCCTCCACAGCTTTTATGGATACTATACATACATCCTTTCCACTTAATTTGCCAAATGGGTTTTTAAAGGTCTGTTCTGTGATATCACTCTCCTGTATATTAAGGATTTCCTGGTATACCTGCTTTGCCGGCCTTCCATTAAGCTTACCCAGCAGGTACTTGCTGCGGTCTGTTTCAGATGCAATAAGTTTGTTCATGTTCATAGGCTTGTATATATTTTCTTTATACGCCTTAACCCTTCCGCTCTTATTCTTAACTAATGCATATGCAACAGCATCGTTATAAATCTTTCCATTAGCTGAAACTTTGCCAGCATCCCCTGTGCCCCCGACAAGTGAAATGTTTTTCTTCTTAAGCATACTGTATACTGTTGTCAGTACACATGCATCATTTCCAGAACAGAAATCAATACATATAGTATTGTCCCCTGATGCCTTGATTTTGTGCATATCATGCTCCATGCGCTGTATGTATTTTACAGGCATGACAGATACTTGTTCAAGCACATTGGCAACAGCTTCTACTCCGTCCGTATGTGCTATAATGCTTACTCCCTCTTCAGTGACCCTTGTGTCATAACCCATACCAATACACCCTATGCTTGGAACTTTTGGAAATAACTTCTCTAGTTCCGCCACATGTTGTTCAAACTGGCTGCTGTTTGATATAAGCATGATAAATTCTGGATTTGATAATCCTCTTGCGGCTTCTGCCAGGTTTCCCCTCTGGCTCATCCCAAAAAACTGTTTCATGGCTTATCTCCTTATAAATATGCTTCTGTAGTTAAATTCCCACCACAATTAGTTCTTTTCATATAGAATAACCTATAAATGAATTTTCTGCAAGTAAATTTATTACAGCCCCATATCCGTTTAATAAACCCGCAAAATACTTTGTATGGTGGATAATTTCCAGTTATATTTTGTTGTTGTAATTCTTTTTTTGGGAACGGACGCAGGGTTTCTGTGTCCAGCTTAAACATATTCCATGACAGGGCACGCTTGTGCTGCGTTATAATGTCATTTAGTTGAGGGAGATGCTGGAATTTAACAATGACAGGATACGCTGGCAAATCCAAAGTGTCTTACATGAACAAAGCACGCTTCCGCTTGG
>CAJTRU010000101.1 GCA_910579085.1 uncultured Lachnospiraceae bacterium
CCAGATGCCAGTAATATTCCATAAAAGGGGCACTTTAACCCCGCCGGCATTTAAGCCAGATATTTAATGTTACGAAAGAAACGCCAGTTTATTTTGGAACATTAAATATCTGGCTTTATGTGCCGTTGCGTGGGTTACCGTAGCGGAAGCGTGCCCTTTTATGGAATATTGCTGGCTCTGGCACAGAAACCGTCCGTCCCTTCACAAAAACATAGAATAACCGTAAAACACCATCAATTATTGAGAAAGGATTTTAGCCAGATGGAAGAGCAGGAAAGGTTTTTGGAAATACTTGGTGAGATAAAGAATATTGCTGCATTACAGAATAATACATTGTCAAAAGAGGAGATAAACAGGTATCTTAGTGGCATGGATTTTGACAGTGGTAAGATTGAGGCTGTATATAAATACCTTGTTGCAGGTGGAATTAAAATTACAGGCTATGAGGAGGCGTCTGCTATAGCAGACGCCAGCAGGCCAGAAGACAGGGCATTATTTAACCGTAAGATTTACAAGCAGGAAGTGGAGAAGCTGGGCGCTACAGACAGCAAGGAAACCAATAGCATTATAAAAGGGTTTCTTATGGGAGATGACACTTTAAGGGACAGGCTTGTTGAAAGTAAGCTCGCACATGTAATAAAACTTGCATCAGGATACAGCAGGCGTGGTGCAGTTACAGATAAAACAGTATCTATAGATGAAATTATATCTGAGGGCAATGCGGGGCTTTTAACTGGTATTTCTGTAATTAGCGGAAACAGGCAGCAATATATTAAAGAAGATGGTGAACCTGATTATGAAGCTGTACATGGTATAATTAATATGGAGATAGTAAATGCAATGGAGAGCTTTATAGATATGGAAACATCTGGAAAAGACTGGGAAAATGCCATGCTTGCCAAAGCAAACCTGCTACATGAAGCAGCAAAATATCTTACAGAGGAAAATGGAAATATACCATCTAAAGAAGAATTATCAGAATATACAAAAATTCCTGTGGAAGAAATTAAAAGAATAATGGGATTGTCAGAAGATACAAAAAGGGTTGCATCCTCCTTATAATGCCAGTTTTGTATTAGATACAGTAAAAACGTGTTTATGAAGTATTGGATTTTAAGACATAAATATGCAAATGGCTTACAACATCTCTCTACAGTTGTAAGCCTTAGAAAAATGGAAATGTCCACAAAATATAGTGTGTATTTTAGATTATGCACAATATATTGTGGACTTTTTTTCCATATAATGCTATAATAGCATTGCATAGGCCAGATGGATGTCTGTAATCTGCCTGGCTGTTTGCCTGGCAAGGTTAAATTAAAAATAGGAGTGATGTATAGAATGAAAGTTACAAAACGTGACGGCAGGATTGTGGATTATGACCGCAATAAAATAGTGGTTGCAATACAGAAAGCAAATGCAGAGGTTGACCATTATGAGCAGGTTTCCGATGAAAAGATTGATTCTATTGTTGCAGGCATTGAAAATAAGCGTATGGACAATCTGATGGTTGAAGATATACAAGACATGATTGAACAGAAGCTTATGAGCGAAGGTAAGTTTGAACTTGCCAAAAAGTACATAATATACCGTTATACACGTGAAATGGTAAGGCGTGCCAATACAACTGATGATTCAATTATGAGCCTTATTAAGAACAGCAATAAGGATGTTATGGAAGAAAATTCCAATAAGAACGCCTATATTGCATCTACACAGAGGGACCTTATAGCAGGCGAGGTATCCAAAGACCTGACAAAGAGGGTGCTCCTTCCAGAGAAAATTGTAAAGGCACATGAAGAAGGAGTTATACATTTTCATGATATGGATTATTTCCTCCAGAGCATATTTAACTGCTGCCTTATAAATATAGGGGATATGCTTGAAAACGGGACTGTCATGAATGGCAAACTTATTGAAAGCCCTAAAAGCTTCCAGGTGGCATGTACTGTTATGACACAGATTATTTCTGCTGTTGCAAGCAGCCAGTATGGAGGACAGTCAGTTGATATAAGACATCTTGGCAAATACCTGCGCAAAAGCCATGACAAATATGCCATGCATTACAGGCAGAAGTATGGCAATGAAATAAGTGAGGATATACTTGAAGAGTTTGTACAGGACAGGCTGTCTGATGAGCTTAAATCAGGTGTACAGACTATACAATACCAGATAAATACATTAATGACTACAAACGGGCAGTCACCATTTGTAACTTTATTTTTAAATCTTGATATAAATGACCCATATATTAAAGAGAATGCGATGATTATTGAGGAGATACTTAACCAGCGCATTGAGGGCATTAAAAATGAAAAAGGTGTATATGTTACACCAGCATTTCCAAAACTTATATATGTGCTTGATGAACATAACTGCCTGAAAGGCGGGGAATATGATTACCTTACAAGGCTTGCAGTAAAATGTTCAGCCAAAAGAATGTACCCGGATTATATTTCAGCTAAAAAAATGCGTGAAAACTATGAAGGTAATGTATTTTCATGTATGGGATGCAGAAGTTTCCTTACACCTTGGAAAGACAGTAAAGGGGAATATAAATTTGAGGGGCGTTTTAACCAAGGTGTTGTAAGCATAAACCTTCCACAGATAGGCATAATAGCAGATGGTGACGAAGAAGTATTCTGGGAGCTTTTAGAAGAGCGCCTTGCACTTTGCTTTGAAGCACTTATGTGCAGGCACCATTCACTTGAAGGCACACTTTCAAGTGTAAGCCCTATACACTGGCAATATGGTGCAATAGCAAGGCTTGGCAAGAATGAGCCTATAGACAGTCTTCTGCATAACGGCTATTCAACTATATCTTTAGGATATATCGGGCTGTATGAAGTGACAAAACTTATGACAGGTGTAAGCCATACAAACCCTAAAGGGACTAACTTTGCACTAAGGCTTATGAAGCGCCTGCGCCTCGCATGTGATACATGGAAACTTGAGACAGGTATAGGTTTCGGGCTTTATGGAACACCAGCAGAAAGCCTGTGTTACCGCTTTGCGGAAATTGATAAAAAGAAATTTGGCAGTATAAAGGATATAACAGACAAAGGTTACTATACTAATTCATACCATATTGATGTGCGTGAGAAGATAGATGCTTTCAGCAAATTCAGGTTTGAAAGCCAGTTCCAGAAGATTTCTTCAGGAGGTGCAATTTCATATGTTGAAATACCAAATATGAGGCATAACCTTGAAGCACTGGAAGACCTTGTAAAGTTTATTTATGAAAATATACAGTATGCGGAGTTTAATACAAAATCTGATTACTGCCATACATGTGGTTTTGATGGTGAGATTATAGTAAATGACAACCTTGAATGGGAATGTCCACAGTGCCACAATAAGGATAAAAACAAAATGAATGTTACAAGAAGGACATGCGGGTATCTTGGAGAAAATTTCTGGAATGATGGCAAGACAAAAGAAATTAATTCAAGGGTGCTGCATCTATAATCTGTTGTAATATTTGGAACGCCAGGTATGGCAAGGGGATTTATATAATGAATTATGCAGAAATAAAAGAATGTGATGTTGCAAACGGGCCAGGTGTAAGGGTATCACTTTTTGTCAGTGGCTGTACACACCACTGCAAAGAATGTTTTAACCCCGAAACATGGGATTTTAATTATGGCAGGCCGTTTACAAGCAGTACAGAAGATGAAATAATAAAATACCTTAAGCCAGACTATATAAAAGGGCTTACGCTTCTTGGCGGTGAGCCTATGGAACATTGTAACCAGCAGGGGCTTTTGCCCCTGTTAAGAAAAGTTAAAGAGATATATCCAGAAAAAACTATCTGGTGTTTTACAGGATATGACTTTGAAAAAGATGTTACAGGGCGTATGGTTAATGAATGGGAAGAAACAAAAGAACTCCTTTCTTATATTGATGTTATGGTAGATGGGGAGTTTATAGCAGATAAAAAAGACCTGGGGCTTGTATTTAAGGGCTCTTCCAACCAGAGAACCATAATGGTACAGGAAAGCATAACAAGCGGCAGGATTGTATACTGGGATGAAAGTAATTAAAGAATATGCCAGATAAGTGATGGTGCTTATTGCTTATGCTTCCTGTAGACAGCAGGTAAAGTATAAAGCTGTGTGCCATCGGAAAAGTGCCAGGGAGTTTGATAAAAGACTGGCACTTTTATTTATGTAACTTGAAAATTTATAAAAATATCTGCTATTAACGGCAATTACTCTTGACATAGACAACAGTAAAATATAATATAGTTTTAAAAACTATGTCAGGAGGAGTCCTAATGGAGCTTAAAGAGTTAAATATAGGCAATATTGTAATAAAATATCCAATAATACAAGGTGGAATGGGTGTCGGCATAAGCAGGGGAAAGCTTGCGGGGGCAGTTTCCGCTAATGGCGGGCTTGGTGTTATTTCCACAGCACAAATCGGTTATGATGAGCCAGGTTTTGAAAAAGACCAGAATAAGGCGAACCTTGGTGCAATACGCAAACATATTTTAATGGCAAAGGAGATATCAGGTGGAAAACCTGTCGGGGTGAATATAATGGTTGCACTGAAAAATTATAAAGCACATGTAAAAGCAGCTATTGAAGCGGGTGCAGACATTATAATTTCAGGTGCAGGGCTTCCTGTACACCTTCCAGAGTATGCCAGTGGTTCTGCATGTAAAATAGCGCCAATTGTTTCATCTGCAAAAGCAGCAAAAGTCATATTGCAGAACTGGCTTAAGAAAGCAGGCAGGATAGCAGACTTTATAGTAGTAGAAGGTCCAAAGGCAGGCGGGCATCTTGGATTTAAAAAAGACCAGGTGGACAGTATAACTAATGAAGAATATGATAGTGAGATTAAACAGATTATAGAAACTGTAAAAGAATTTGAAGATAAAAGCAGTACAAAGATACCTGTAATTGTTGCTGGAGGAATATTTAACCATAATGACATATGTCATGCAATGTCACTTGGTGCATCAGGTGTACAGATTGCATCACGTTTTGTTGCAACAGATGAATGTGATGCTGATATCAAGTATAAACAGGCTTATATAAATGCAGAAGATAAAGATGTAATAATTATTGACAGCCCTGTAGGGATGCCAGGCAGGGCAATCAGGAACAAATTTACAGATTATATAAAGGATAACAGGATTAAGCCAGGGAAATGTTTTAACTGTCTTGAAAAATGCAATCCGGCAGAAGTGCCATACTGCATAACAAAGGCACTTACAGATGCTGTCTGTGGGGATACAGAAAACGGGCTTGTCTTTGCAGGTGCAAATGTAGGACGTATAAAACATATAGTACCAGTACATGAACTAATCGAAGAACTGGCAGACGTGAGGCAGGTGTGAGATAGCTTATGCATGAACAGTTTTCAAGAACAAGTCTTTTATTAGGCAGCACTGCAATGGAAAAACTTGCAAATGCAAGGGTTGCAGTTTTCGGGGTTGGAGGTGTCGGAGGGTATGTTGCTGAAGCACTTGCAAGAAGCGGCATAGGGAGTTTTGACCTTATAGACAGTGATACAATAAGCATTAGCAACATAAACCGCCAGATTATTGCAACAGTAAAAACCGTTGGGCAGTATAAGGTTGATGTGATGAAAGAAAGAATACTTGATATTAACCCTGGTGCAGATGTACAAACATACAGGTGTTTTTTCCTGCCTGGAAGTGAAGAAAACTTCCCGTTTAATGAATACTCATATGTAGTAGATGCAGTTGACACAGTAACTGCTAAAATTGGAATTATTTTAAAAGCAAAGGAAGCTGGCAGGCCAGTTATAAGCAGCATGGGAGCTGGAAATAAGCTTGAAGCCTCACAATTTAAAGTGACAGACATTTATAAGACCAAGGTATGCCCTCTTGCTAAAGTTATGAGGCGTGAACTTAAAAAACGTGGTGTGGACAGCCTGAAAGTTGTATATTCAGAGGAAATACCTGTAACGCATCATAATTGTATGGAGTACCAGGCAGATACCAGGGGAAAGGCAGAAGAAAAGCCAGAGGGGCGTCCAGTGCCTGGAAGTGTTGCATTTGTGCCTTCTGCAGCAGGATTAATTATTGCAGGGGAAGTTGTAAAAGACCTTGTAAAATAACACAATAAGATATTACAACATGATAAAATACCATACATGGTAATATAAAAAATAATCCAGGTAACCTGCCATAAATGCTGGCAGGTTATATTTGTTAAAAATGTTCTTGTTAAACCAGCAGGTAAGTAGTATATTAAATTTAAAACAAAAAATATTATACAGAACTGTATTTTGCCAGCAAAACCGGCATATATGCCGCTACAATAGAACGGGGCATTACTGGATTAATAAATATAATATATTTACTGCATGGCATTTATTTTTGGAAAGGGGTATTATAACATATGGAAAAGAAAAGTTTATTTCCAGCAGTGGGAGGATTTTTGCATGGGGGAGACTATAACCCTGAGCAGTGGCTTGACAGGCCAGATATACTTGAAGAAGATATAAGGATGATGAAAAAAGCAGGGATTAATTCTGCTACCCTTGGCGTGTTTTCATGGTCAATGTATGAACCATCAGAGGGAGAATATCATTTTGAATGGCTTATAAATGTTATGGATAATCTCTATAAAAATGGTATTTACACAGTATTAGCAACACCTTCTGGTGCACGCCCTGCATGGCTTGATGAAAAATATCCAGAAGCAATGCGCGTTGATAATTATGGGCACAGGAACCATCATGGTTTCAGGCATAACCATTGTATGAGTTCACCAATATACCGTGAAAAAGTATCAGGAATAATCCATAAACTTGTGGAGTGTGCTGGTAAACATCCAGGGCTTGTTATGTGGCATATTTCTAATGAATTTGGCGGTGAATGTTACTGTCCTCTCTGTATAAAGCGCTTCCAGGATTACCTTGCAGACAAATTTGACAATGATATTTCCAAACTTAACCATGCATGGTGGAATACATTCTGGAGCCATAACTATAACAGTTTCAGCCAGATAGAGCCTCCGTTTGCCAATGGTGAAGTGAGCAGCCTCGGGCTGGACCTTGAGTGGAAGCGCTTCACTACATGGAATATGACAGATTATATGAAATCTGAAATACAGCTTTTAAAAGAACTAACACCTGGAATTCCTGTTACCACTAACTTTATGGGGCTTTATGGAGGACTGGACTACCATGTAATGGCAAAAGAACTTGATGTTGTATCATGGGACTCTTATCCAGCACTTCATAACCAGTGGGAAACACTGGCTGAGTCAATGGAAAACAATTCATTTGACCATGCTGCCATGCGTTCCATGAAAAAGGACAAGCCATTTATGCTTATGGAAAGTGCACCAGGGCTTGTAAACTGGCAGCAGTTTAACAAAGTAAAGCGCCCTGGCATACACAAACTATTTTCAATGCAGGCAATTGCATGTGGCTCTGACACAGTACAGTATTTCCAGTGGAGGAAAGGCAGGGGTTCATTTGAACAGTACCATGGGGCAGTAACAGACCATCTTGGCACAGATGATACAAGAATATTTAAAGAAGTAGAAGACCTTGGCAATGTGCTTAAGAAGATATCAAAAGTTTCTGGCACAGTTATTAAAGCAAAAGCAGCGCTTTTATATGACTGGGACAACAGGTGGGCAATTGAAGATATCAAAGGGCTTGGTAATGAAACCAAAAAATATAACGAAACATGTTATAACATTTACAGGCAGTTTTTAAGGCTCGGAATTGACATGGATATAATTGCCTCTGACAGCGGGCTTATGGATTATGACATAATAATTGCGCCAATGCTTTATATGTTAAGGCCCGGTGTTGCAGATGAATTAAAAGCATTTGTAGAAAAAGGCGGGCAGCTTCTTGCAACATACCTGGCAGGATATGTGGATATAAACCAGCTTTGTTATCTTGGAGGTTTTCCAGGAGACGGGCTAAAGGAGCTTTTTGGTGTAACAAGCGAAGAGATTGACACACTTTATCCTAATGACAGCAATGCAGCACTGTTTAAAGATGGAAGTGTTGCAGAGATAAAAGACTATGCAGAGATACTGCGCGTAGACGGGGCAAAAGTACTTGCTTCATATATGCAGGATTTCTATAAAGGTACACCAGCAGTTACAGCAAAAGATTATGGGAAAGGCACAGCATACTATGTTGCTGCAAGGATTGCAGATAAAAAAATGCAGGAAATTTTCCTCGGAATGGCAGAAAAAGCTGGCGTAGAACACAGAGAGCTCCCAGAAGGTGTAGAATACCATAAAAGAACCGCAGAAGGTGAATGTTATGAGTTTTACCTTAATAATTCAGAAGAAATTAAAAGAGTTAAAAACGTGCATGGAATTAACCTTTTAAATAATGAAAAACTGGACGGGGTGCTTGAACTGGAGAAATATGGTGTTGCAGTAGTAGAAGTATAAAGACGTGTATAAAAGCAAGTATAAAAAGAAGCATATAAACAGATATATAAAATAAAGGTGCAATTATGGATATAGCAGGTATTCCGGTAGGTACTTCTGATTTTGCAGAAATCAGGCAGGAAAAATTTTATTATATTGACAAGACAGCACTTATAGAAGAACTTTTAAAAACAAGAGGGACAAAAGCTACATTAATAACACGTCCACGCCGGTTTGGCAAAACCCTTAATATGAATATGCTGTCTGAATTTTTTGACATTAGAAAAGATAATAAACATTTATTTGAAGGCTTGTATATTTCAAACAATAAAGAAATATGCAATAACTGGCAGAACCAGTATCCTGTCTTATTCTTAACATTTAAGAGTGTAGACGGGCTTTCATTTGATAGTGCTATCGAAAAATTAAAAATAGTAATTTCTGATATGTGCATCAGACACTACTATCTTTTGGATAGCAATAAAGTTAATGAAGTACAAAAAGAATGTTTTAAGCGTCTGGCACATAAATCTTCTAGTATGGGTGAAACACAGAATAGCCTTATAGCATTAGTACAAATGTTAGAAAGCCATTACGGAAAGCCAGTAATTCTTTTAATAGATGAATATGATGTCCCTCTTGCAAAGGCAAGTGAAAATGGATATTATAAAGAAATGCTTGACGTAATAAAAGGTATTATGCAGGTTATAAAAGATAACGGCCTGCTTAAAATAGCTGTTATTACTGGATGCCTGCGTATTGCCAAGGAGAGTATTTTTACTGGGATGAACAACCTTGTATCAGACACAATTTCAGATACCAGGCTTAATGAATATTTTGGATTTACACAAAAAGAAGTAACAAAACTTCTTGAAGATACAGAACTTTCCACACATTCTGAAGAGATAAAAGAATGGTATGACGGGTATAATTTTGGCGGGTTTTATGTCTATTGCCCGTGGGATGTTATGAACCATGTAAGCCGCCTGCTTTTAAATCCAGAGGCAAAACCAGCAGGTTACTGGAAAAATTCCAGTGGAAATACAATTATACGTTCTTTTATAGATGCTTACAGCAGCACTGTAAAGAAAAAGTTTGAAACACTTATGTCAGGTGGATACATAATACAGGGGATAAAGGAAGGCCTGACATATGATTATATCAATTCATCAGAAGAAAATCTTTGGAGTGTTCTTTATTTTACAGGATATCTTACAAGGGCAAAAGAAGAGACAGCAGGAAAAAATGTTTTTGCATTGTCAGTCCCAAATGCCGAGGTTATGGAAATATTTGAGGATGCAGTAGAAGAGTGGTTTTCAGAAACATCAAACCAATGGGATAAAAAGGCTCTTTTTGATGCTGTATGGAACATAGATGATAAATGTATATCTGTAGAAATAACAAAGCTTTTAAGGAAAACAATAAGTTACCATGATTACAAAGAAGATTTTTACCATGCATTTTTTGCAGGCATTTTTGCAGGTGCAGGCTATATTGTTGAGTCAAATAAAGAACATGGTGAGGGCCGTAGTGACATAATTGTACAAGATTACACAGGAGACCGTATGGCGGTATTTGAAGTAAAATATTCCAAATCGCAGGATGGCCTTGAGAATGAGTGCTTAAAGGCAATTGAGCAGATTGACGATAAAATGTATGCAAAGGAATTTGAAGAAGATTATTCACAGGTTATATGCTATGGGATTTCATTTTATAAAAAACGGTGTATGGTAAAAGTGAAAGAATAACAGAAGAAAATTAAGTAAAAAATGGTATATAAATAATCCATAAGTTTGTTTTAATTATTATTTTGGATTTGTATTGCTAAATTATAATATAGAACCAGGCTTATGGGTTATTATTTTGTTTATTTTAATTATAGTTAAGAAAATTATATATTAAGACGATATAAATATATAGTTTGTTATAGGTATAAATACCACATAATTTTAATTATGTGGTATTTATGCACTTTATTAATTGAGTTTTAATAATTCAATTATTT
>CAJTRU010000102.1 GCA_910579085.1 uncultured Lachnospiraceae bacterium
TGCTTATATCCATTTTTAAATTACATTTGTAATTTAAAAATGGGGAAACTCAAAAATAATATTTCATAAGTTCTTATGTCTAAAGTTTATGGATATAAGATAATTTACAGTTATCTTTTATTGGCAGAGGTACGCAAGGTTTCTGTGTCCAGCTAAAATTATTCCATTCCAGGGCACGCATTGCGCTACGTCAGCCCACGTAATGGCGCATAAAATCCCAAAGTACGGGATTTAAACGCCAACGGGGCTGAAGTGCGCCTGTCATGGAATAATTTTTAGTCTTGACACTTGAAACCTTGCTGTATCCTGGCGGAACCACAAAAAACATTTGTTGTTATAACTGGAAATTATAGTGCAGGGAAAGTGGTTCAGATGGACGGTAATACAGTGATATCATTTTTGTATAAATAATCATATAACAGCAACTATTACATCTGTTTACAAGTGACTAGCAGAATAACCTCCACCACACATAATTTACAGTTATCCTATTTTCAAATAGATAGTATAAATTGCTTGTAACAAGTTTTGCGTGCAAAATGCCAGTAATTATTCCATAAATGGGGACGCTTTAACCCCAAAGGCATTTAAGTCCATATGTAACAGAAGAAACGTTAGTTTCTTTAAGTCCTATTACATTAAATGAACACGCAAGCTTACATGTATAATCAACTATTACTTTTCGTGTTTTTTCTGATAATAACTGTGCTGGGTAAATTGAAATACTGTCACCTGTATGTGCACCAACAAGGTCAAGGTTTTCCATGTTGCAGACTGTAATACATGTGCCATTGCTGCCACACATTATTTCATATTTTATTTATTTCCATCTGGTAATGCAGCGCTCTATCATTTTTAACAATTTCATTGACATCTTATATTTTTTCTGATATAATCCACTAAATTCATATATATTATAACTGTAATTTTATTTAATCTAAAATTAGATACTAAAATTAAAAATATTGTTAAAAATTTATGTATATCTGCTTTGTATATGATTATGTTTATGGCTATCCATCCAGACAAAGCAAGTGCATATAGCTGTGGAAGTGAATATGCAAGCTTAATGTTTCAATAAAGAAAGTTATTTCAGGGAATGCATCACCAGACCAAAATATTGATATTTATGTAATGGAAGGATATGAATATAATAATACAGAAAGCAAAAGTTTATCTGCTATTTTCAGGGATGATTTGGACTTACATAATAAAAAACAAATTTATATATTAAATTATTATAGGGAGAATAATCCTATGTTTGCCCAAAAACGCAAATTAATATACTTATGTGTTTTATTACTTATGCTTGTTTTAGCATACATATATATAAAAAAATCTATGGTGGGTACAAAACTATGGGGATATCTGTCAGAGCATGAATTAATAGAAATAAAAGACATTAACTCTGTAGAAAAATACAATAATAATTATGAAGCCCTTTTTTATGGTGCAACATCTGGAAATTTCTAGATGGCAAGTTTTAGAAGCGGATGTGACTATAATGAATTATTTGGTGATGATTTAGGCTTTATATTTTCTGGTACAGTAATCCAGTGTGATAATTATGTTCTCTCTGCCATGCTTGATGAAACCAAAGTTGATAATCCAAAGAAATTAGATTTTGCATGCCATACAGTAAAAATCCATGTAGATAAAGATATTTATGGAAACCTTAAAGAAAACCAGGATGTATATCTCTTTTGCAGATGGCTTTATGACCCTGGTGAAGAATAATACAATATACAATAAACCAGGGAAACTAAAATTTCCCTGGTTTATTGTAGTTTTCTGGAACTTTGTATCATCATCTTCTAAGTGCTTTTAAGCATTACCCTGCTTTGTATTTAAGGATGTTATGTCTACTACTGACAAATGGCCGTTATCTGCATTTTCAAGGCTTGTTAAAAGTGCTGCTGCTGTATCAAGTGATGTCAGGCATGTTACACCTGTTTCTATAGCTGTACGGCGTATTATAAAGCCATCCTTTAATTTATCATCATAAGTTGGTGTATCAACCACAAGGTCAATCTGGTGTTCTAACAGCAAGTCCATAAGGGTAGGTGCTTCTTCATTTATACGGTTAATTGGTATTGCAAGTACCCCATTTTCATTTAATACCCTTGCTGTGCTTCTTGTTGCAAATATATCATAGCCAAGCTTTTTAAAACGCCTTGCAATGTCTACTGCCTCAAGTTTGTCTGCATCTTTTACAGTAAGTATCATTTTTTTGTATTTTGGCAGGTCTATGCCTGAACCAAGGAACGCTTTATATAATGCTTCATTAAACTTGTCTGATATGCCAAGACATTCACCTGTGGATTTCATTTCAGGCCCAAGGCTTATTTCTGCCCCACGCAGTTTTTCAAATGAAAATACTGGCATTTTAATAGCAAGGTAATCTGATTTTGGTGCAAGCCCTGTACCGTATCCCAGTTCTTTGATTTTAGCGCCTAATATTACACGTGATGCAAGGCCTACTACTGGAATTCCTGTAACTTTGCTTATATATGGCACTGTACGGCTTGAACGTGGGTTTACTTCTATTACATATACATCATCATTATAAACAATAAACTGTATATTTATAAGCCCTATTACATTAAGTGAACGTGCAAGCTTTCCTGTATAATCAACTATTACTTTTTGTGTTTTTTCTGACAATGACTGTGCTGGGTAAATTGAAATACTGTCACCTGAATGTACACCTGCACGCTCAACATGCTCCATTATTCCAGGAATAAGTATATCTTCACCATCGCATATTGCATCCACTTCCACTTCCTTGCCCATAAGGTACTTATCTACAAGTATAGGGTGTTCCTGGTGGTAACGGTTAATTATTGCCATATACTCTTCAATGTCATTGTCTGAAACCGCTATCTTCATACCCTGTCCGCCAAGCACATAAGAAGGCCTTACAAGTACAGGATAGCCCAGCCCATTAGCTGCTTTTAATGCTTCTTCTGTTGTAAATACTGTATGACCCTTTGGTCTTGGAATACAGCATTTCTCAAGTATTTCATCAAAAAGCTCCCTGTCCTCTGCTGCATCGACATTTTCAGCACTTGTACCAAGGATTTTTACACCCATTTTCATAAGTGCTTCTGTAAGTTTAATTGCTGTCTGCCCGCCAAACTGCACTACTGCCCCGTCTGGGTTTTCAAGGCGCACAATATTTTCAACATCTTCTGGTGTAAGCGGTTCAAAGTAAAGCTTATCAGCTATGTCAAAGTCTGTACTTACAGTTTCGGGGTTATTATTAACTATAATTGTTTCGTATCCTTCATTCCTAAGTGCCCATACACTATGCACTGAACAGTAGTCAAATTCAATACCCTGCCCGATGCGGATAGGGCCTGAACCAAGTACCATTATTTTCTTCCTGCCAGATGTATCCCCGACCTCATTAACCCCGTCAAAACAGCTATAATAATATGGTGTTTCTGATGCAAATTCAGCAGCGCATGTATCAACCATTTTAAATGCTGCTGTAATTCCCCATTTATAGCGCAGTTCTTTAACTTCATTATCTGTCATGCCTGTCCATTCTGCAATTACACAGTCGGGGAACTCAAGGCGCTTTGCTTCATATAAAAGTTCCTTATCCAGTTCTTTTGCAGTTTTAAGGCTGTCTTCCATTTCAACAAGTATTGCAATCTTGTCAATAAACCACTCATCAATCATTGTTATTTCATGGATTTTCTGGTATGGAATACCACGCCTTATTGCTTCTGCCACGACAAAAATACGGCGGTCATCAACAATATGGAGCATTTCCTCTATTTCTTCTGTAGTATTGTCCTTATAAGCACTTCCTTCCAGGCTGTCCACATGCTGTTCAAGCGAACGCAGCGCTTTCATCAGGGCACCTTCAAAATTAGTGCAGATGCTCATAACTTCGCCTGTTGCTTTCATCTGTGTAGTAAGTGTCCTTTTAGCCTTTATAAATTTATCAAATGGAAGGCGTGGTATCTTTACCACAACATAGTCAAGTGCAGGCTCAAAGCTGGCATATGTCTTGCCTGTAACAGCATTTGGTATTTCATCAAGTGTATAGCCAAGCGCAATTTTTGCAGAAACCTTTGCAATAGGGTATCCTGTTGCCTTTGATGCAAGTGCAGAAGAACGGCTTACACGTGGGTTTACTTCTATTACAATATATTCAAATGATGTTGGGTGGAGTGCAAACTGTACATTACACCCGCCTGTAATTCCAAGTTCATCTATTATTTTAAGTGCAGAAGTACGTAACATCTGGTATTCCTTGTCAGAAAGTGTCTGTGAAGGTGCAACTACAATGCTGTCACCTGTATGGACACCAACAGGGTCAAGGTTTTCCATGTTGCAGACTGTAATACATGTGCCATTGCTGTCACGCATTACTTCATATTCTATCTCTTTCCAGCCAGCAATGCAGCGTTCTACAAGAACCTGCCCTACACGTGAAAGCCTTAAACCATTTGTTAATATTTCTACAAGTTCCTCTTCATTATTAGCAATACCGCCGCCTGAACCTCCAAGCGTATATGCAGGCCTCAGTACAACTGGATAACCCGTCTGGTTTGCAAATGCAATCCCATCTTCTATATTTTCCACAAGTTCTGAAGTTGCGCATGGTTCGCCAATTCTTTCCATAAGGTCTTTAAACTCCTGGCGGCCTTCTGCATTACGGATAGTTTCTGCTGTAGTACCAAGAAGTTTTACATTGTGGCTGTCAAGGAAACCGGATTCAGCAAGTTCCATACCAAGGTTAAGACCTGCCTGCCCGCCCATATTTGGCAGAAGGCTGTCTGGCTTCTCAATTTCAATAATATGTTTAAGCACATCTGTTGTAAGCGGCTCAATATAAACCTTATCTGCAATATCCTTGTCAGTCATAATAGTTGCCGGGTTGGAATTTACCAGTATAACTTCCATGCCCTCTTCTTTAAGGGAACGGCATGCCTGTGTACCTGCATAGTCAAACTCGGCAGCCTGCCCGATTACAATAGGCCCTGAACCAATTACTAATACCCTCTTAATTCCATCAATCTTTGGCATTATTCATTCCCTCCTGTCATCTTCATAAACTCATCAAAAAGCATTTCTGAATCTTTTGGGCCAGCGTTTGCTTCTGGGTGGAACTGTACAGTTTTAACAGGCTTGCCTGTATAACAAATCCCTTCTGCTGTCCCGTCATTTACATTAACAAACCAAGGTTTTGCAATACTTTCATCTATAGAAGAAATATCAACTACATATCCGTGGTTTTGTGATGAAATATAAACTTTCCCTGTTTCAAGGTTCTTTACAGGGTGGTTTGCACCTCTGTGCCCATATTTCATCTTATAGGTTTTTGCACCATGTGCAAGTGCCATAAGCTGGTGCCCAAGGCATATTGCAAAAACAGGTATGCCTGAGTCCGCAAGTATTTTTACCTGTTCTATAATGCTTGTACACTCTGCCGGGTCACCAGGGCCGTTTGTAATCATTATGCCATCAGGCTTTGCTGCTATAACCTCTGCTGCATCAAAACTACATGGATATACAGTTACATTACATCCTCTGTTTAAAAGACAGCGTATAATATTCTTTTTAGTCCCGACGTCAATTACTGCAATATTCCTGTCTGCTTCTGTTTTTACAGAGCCAATGTCCCCAGGTACATATTCCTGCCTGCTTTCACATGAAACCTTTTCCACAACACCTGTAACTTTATACTCCTTAAGCTTTGGTATAATTTCATCAACATTGTAGTTTTCATTAGTTGTAATCATTCCGTTCATAGTGCCTTTTTCACGCAATATTTTTACAAGGGCACGTGTATCTATTGAACATATGCCAGGAATATTATTTTTCTCAAGAAAATGCTGTATAGTATCTTCTGAACGGAAATTACTTGGCATCCGGGAAATTTCACGGACTATAAAGCCATCTGGCCAGCCTTTAAGCGACTCCATATCCTCATAAGCCACGCCATAGTTGCCTATAAGCGGATATGTCATTGTTACTGCCTGCCCGGCATAACTAGGGTCTGTAAGCACCTCCAGGTATCCCGTCATTGATGTGTTAAATACTATTTCAGAAATAACTTCCCTACAGGCGCCAATGCTTTTGCCTTCAAATACGGTTCCATCCTCTAAAATTAGAAACGCTTTCATATTATAATTCCCATTCCTTTCCGTTTAGTTCTATTATCATCTGGGCAGTTTCTGCCATATTGACAGCACTGTCCATGCTAACTTTCTGTATATAGCGGTGAGCTTCACTTTCTGTCATATTGTTACGTTCCATTAAAAGCTCCTTCGCCGCTGTAATTACTTTTTTATCACTTTCTGTTCTTGTTTTCCTCTGGCTTTTATGCTTTTTATGCCAGCGGTTATATTGTATCATCATTGTTTCCAGCGTGTCCAGCAAATCCTGCACCCTGAAAGGCATTGCAAGGCACATTATGCCACTGTCACAATCTGCAAGCTTTGCAGGTGAAGCAAGCAGAAGCATCTGGAAACCTTCTGGCAGATAATTATTTATTTCGGAATAGTGCATATCCTTGAATTTATACCCGCATATTACTACCCCTCCATCTAAATGGTTTACTTCACTGACGGTCTGTGCACCACTGTCACATACTACACTGGCATCATAACCATTCTTAATAAGAAGTTTCCTTAATTTCTTAGCATCTTCTAGTTTTGGAAATGCAACTATTATTGCCGCCATTCAAAACCTCCTGTCCAATCTATGGGGCGTTTTTTAATAATGTCAGATTACAGGAAGATACTGTTCTGTCTCCCACAATGTAACCTGCTTGCAATATTCATTCCATTCCAAATCCTTTGCCTTAACCATCTGCCCTGAAATATGGCTGCCAAGTATTTCCTGTATAAAACTGTCCTTTTTAAAAAGGTTTACAGCTTCGTGCAAAGTCCTTGGAAGCATTTCTGCATTTTTTATCTCCTCTATGCTTAGTTCTTCCATACATGCAGGCGGTTTAACCTGGTTCTTTATACCATCCATGCCTGCTGCAAGGCAAAGTGCCATTACAAGATAAGGGTTTGCCGCACCATCCGGGCTTCTAAGCACAACACGCCCGCCATCTGAACCTATTGATGACAGCCTTATTAAAGGGCTTGCATCTGTCGTTGACCACATGGCAGTAACAGGGGCAAGATAACCAGGCACAAGCCTTTTATATGAATTAACTATAGGGTTGGTAATAAGTGACATGCCAGCAATATGTTTAAGTATTCCTGCCATAAAATAATATCCTTCTTCACTTATGCCAAATTTATCCTTATTATCTGTAAAA
Source organism: uncultured Lachnospiraceae bacterium (assembly GCA_910579085.1). GTDB lineage: Bacteria > Bacillota > Clostridia > Lachnospirales > Lachnospiraceae > Butyribacter. The sequence continues at coordinate 7,292 of CAJTRU010000102.1, forward strand.
ATATTTCTGCCATCTTTATCCAGTGAAAATATATAATGTGCCCCTGAACCTTTTGCATCTGTCCTTGGCTTAGGCATAAATGTTGCATGAAGCCCATGCCTTTTTGCAACAGTCCTGGCAACAAGCCTTGTTGTCATAATGCTGTCTGCCATCTCAAGCGGTGGTGCATATGCTGAACCAAGTACATGCTGGGCAGCTTCATCTGAATGGTATGATGTTTCAACATCTATGCCCATATCTGCCAGATACAGTACCATATCACGCCTTGCATTTTCCCCACAGTCCGCCGGCCCTACATCAAAATAGCCGCCCCTCTCACTTGAATAATTGGCCGGCTCTCCGTTTTCTCCAATGTCAAAAAGGAAGAATTCATTTTTAATAGCTGTATTAAAACTATATCCCATGCTTTCTGCCTCTTTTATGGCTTTCTTCAATATATACCTGCTGTCACCTGCAAATGGTGTACCATCTGGTTTTACAACGTCACAAAGGAAACGTGCAACCTTGCCATTCTGGGGACGCCAGGGAAAAATTACAAATGTGCTTAAATCTGGTACAAGAAACAGTTCTTCATATCCCATACCAGCAAAACCATCAATAGCTTTACAGTCAAACCGGTAATGCCCGTCCAGGATTTTATCAATCTGCTTAATGGTTGTTGCCATATTTTTAAGCCTGCCTGATATATCAGTAAACTGGAGGCGTATAAATTCTATATCCTCCTGTTCTATAAGGTCTAGTATATCCTGCCTGGTATACTTTGCCATTGTATATCCTCCTATCTGGTAAAAGTACATTTTTACGCATTTTTCCTATTATACACTTTTTTACCAGTGGTGTCAAAATGAATTTCATGTCCATCATGTCCATTTCATAAATTCTTACACCTAAAGTTTGTAGATATAAGATAATTTACAGTTATTTTGTCTTTGTTTGAACGGACGGTTTCCCATCCCAGAGCCAGAATATTCAATAAAAGGGGTACGCTTCCGCTACGGCAGGCCACACAACGGCACATAAAATCTGAAAAAACCAGATTTAAATGCCGGCGGGCCTGAAGTACCCCTTTTATTGAATATTCTGGCATCTGTGCACTGGAAACCTGCCTGTAGCAAAATCCGGCAAAACAGTGCTGGAATAACGGATTATGGAAGAATATTAGCTGGACACCGGAAACCCCTGCATCCTTTTCCCTCTAAAAATAACAGCAGATAACTGCAAATTATGGTACGGGGAAAGTGACTTAGATGGACGGAAGTACTTTGGTATCTTTTTTCTGTTAATATCTGCGTAACAGTAACTCTTACACCATGTAACAAATGGCTAACAGAATACAAACCCTTACACCAATACAGGATAACTAGAAATAATATCACCTCCGTATACAGGGGTTAAGAGCGTAATTCTGCCATTTTGTAAACGTTATTTTTGAATTATATTATAAAGTTTTGCTTTGAAATTTGTTAAATATGTATAAATTTAATGTAATACTAAAAAACTGCTTTACGAAACAATAAATTTAAGTTATTATGTATTTAGTTCTAAGTTAAATTGTACGTTTATAATTTTAGGAAAAAACTAATTCCAGGGGAAATACAGGAAGGAGTCTGACATATTATGTTAGCAGATTGGAGGAGAATTTGAAAATTGCGTTTTGGAGCAATGTAAGAGGAAGAAGCGGAGTGACTACTAATATGGTTTGTATTTCGGCATTGGCATCAATAGCAGGTGCAGGGAAAGCTGTTTTGTTAGAAAACCATTACAGTTGTAACAATATTGCCAATATTGTACTTCCTGGGGAACAAGTAGAATTACTTAAAGAGAGCGGAAGATATTATAACAGGGAAGGCATGGAATATGTGCTTAAAGGGCTGTACTCAGGAAAGAATGGTGAAGAACTCCTGCGCCATGCAGCAATGCCATTGTTATATACAAGCATGTATTACCTGCCACAAAGTTATATAATAAATAAAGAAGTTTTTAATTATGAATTCAGCCTTGTTTATAAGAAACTTTTTAATATTCTTGAAATTTTTTCAGATAATGTATTTATTGATACAGAGCGTAATGAAAATTTAAGTTCCAATGCAATTTTAACTGAGGCAGACCTTGTAGTTGTAAACCTGGTACAAGACAAAGTGGCATTAAATGAATTTTTTGAAAATTACTCGTCTATAAAAGAAAAATCTGTTTATTTAATTGGTGCATACCAGCCAGAGCTTTTATTTAATTACCGCAGAATATGTTATGAATACCATATTCCCAGGGACAGGATTGGGATTATACCATATAATATTGAATTATCAGAGGCAATGTCAGAAGGACGTATATTGCAGTTTCTTAACAGGAATTATGAAAAAGCACCAGGCAGGGAAAATGATTACTTTATGCGGCATTGTAAAAAATCTTCTATGATGGTCAGGAAAAATCTTATAAATCTCCGTAAAAGAAAAAAAGAGGAAGCAACAGAAAATTATATAAAAAATTTTAAACCATTTATATTATAACTTACAATTATTTTGCGTTATTGTAAAACAGACAGTTTACATGCAAAAGCCACGCCTCCGACATGCTTTTTGTGCTGCAGGCCACGTTTATTTCATAAATTCTTATATAAGAAACTTGCAGATATAAGATAATTTCCAGTTATCTTGTGTTGGTGGACGGACGCAGGGTTTCTGGTGTTCCACTAAATTATTCCATTACAGGGCACGCTTGCG
>CAJTRU010000103.1 GCA_910579085.1 uncultured Lachnospiraceae bacterium
CTGCTTATATCCATTTTTAAATTACATTTGTAATTTAAAAATGGGGAAACTCAAATGGGGAGGTGGTTTACAGTTAATATCCCAAAGGAAACATAAGTTTCGTCTGGAATATACGGAATTAAATACCGGCTGGCTTAAATTGTCCCTTTTGTGGGATATTACTGGTATCTGGCACGTAAAACCTGTCATTGATAATTTACAGAAAAAATATAATAATAAGATGACTGTAAATTCCAATTATTTATATTTTACGCATATTTTCTTCTACTTTTCCAAGCATATATAGTAAATTATTTTTCTCTTCTGCTGTAAATCCAGTAAATCCTTTATTTTCTAATAATTCTACTATATTTTCAAGCTGTTCTGCTTTTTCTTTGCCTTCTTTTGTCAGATGTATACTGTATGCACGTTTTTTTCCAGATACATAACATGGGTCTTTATATATATAATTCTGTTTTTCCATCTTAGATAACATTACTGTCAGGGTTGATGGGCGTATACTGCATAGTTCTGCCAGGTCTTTTTGTATTATCCCATCTGCCCGTTTTAGTATGTACAAGATTTTAGGCTGTGCTTCTGTAAGCCCTAGATTTATAAATTCTGTCCTGCTTGCATCTGCATGTGAAGAATAAGCCCCTAATAGTGCCAGAAACAATTTATCATGTATCAATTTTATCTGTCACCTCCTTCTACTTCATTACTACTACTATTTTACTACTTATATTACTACTTGTGAAGTATTGTTTCTGGAGGAGAAATGTATATAAAATAAATATATAATATAAAGCCGGCCTGAATATGGCGGAGGGGAGGAGTAATGGCAGAAAAAGTATTTGTGGCAGAAAAGGTTGTTAAAAGATATAAAAAGGTTAATGTTTTAAACAAACTTGATATGGAAATAAACAGAGGTTCTATTTATGGCTTTGTTGGAAGAAATGGAGCAGGTAAAACAACACTTATGCGTATTTTAACAGGCAGGGCAAAGCAGACAGCAGGTAAAATTGAAATTTTTGGAGAAAAAAATCCTGCAAAGTTGCATATACAGCGTAAGAACATTGGAGCGGTAGTTGAATCTTCGGCATTTTATTCTAATATGACAGCTAAGGATAATCTTGAGGTGGTAAGACTGCAATGTGGAATTAAGGATAAGGGCTGTATTAAGGAGCTATTAAAAATGGCAGGGCTTGAAGATACTGGTTTAAAAAAAGCAGGAAATTTTTCACTTGGAATGAAACAGAGGCTTAGTATTGCAATGGCGCTTATGGGAAAACCACGGCTGCTTGTACTGGATGAGCCAGTAAATGGACTAGACCCGGAAGGGATTTTGCAGTTAAGGAAACTATTGAAAAAGATTAATAAGGAACAGGGGACTACAATTTTAATTTCAAGCCATATATTAAGTGAACTTGACCAGCTTGCTACATGTTACGGTTTTATTAACAGGGGCAGGATGTTAGAACAGATTACTACAGAAGAACTTATGGCAAAGTGCCAGCCTTATTTGTCTATACGTACTGGCAAAGTACAAGTTACAGCAACAATTTTAAAAAGGATGTTTCCAGGTAATGGGCTTGAGATTGTTTCAGACAGCAGAGTAAACCTTTATGGTTTTACAGGAAGTACAAAAGAAGTAGTAAAAGAATTAGTTTTAAATGAAACAGATTTAAAGGAAATAAAGGCTGAAGGTGCAAGTCTTGAAAGGTACTATATGTCTTTAATGGATAAGGGGAAACAGTCTTGTAAGTAGTAATTTTAAATTAAAGTGGAAAGGGAGGAGTTATAGATATGGGAAATTTAATAAAGGCAGAATTTTTTATTCTGGGTAAATCTTTAGGATTTAGGATACTTATGTTTATTTCCTTGGTTTTAGGCGGATTAGCTGTGACAATTAATTTTTTCAGGATAGGTTTGTTTAATTCAGACACTATTGGATTTGATGAAATTATTGCATGCCAGCAGATAACACTTTACAATATGATATTTGGGTGTTCATTTGCAGCAATTTTTATATGTAGTGGTTTTAAAAGAATGATATATGGAATTTCTTTGTTAAGTGGTAATTCCCGTCTAAAGATATTTTTTGCAAAGTTTATAGTATCTCTTACAGGAATGTTCCTGATATCTATAATGTTTATAACTATTCCTATTATTATGGCAATAGCAAATGGTACTATTACTAAATCTGCCGGGGATGGTACAGGTTATATTTTATTAAGGTTATTGTTTGCATCAGCTGGATTTGCAGCACAGGCAGCAGTTATTATTTTTCTGGCAATTAGTTTAAAAAATGGAGTTGCAACAGTTGTAACGGGTGTAGGTTTTACATATTTAATATTAATTATAAAGGCAAACATGCGTTTTTATGAAGAACCAGCTATAGAGTCTTATATAAAATACGTATATTTATACCAGGCTGAATTATTCAGGCTTAAAGAACAGGGATTTTCAAATAGGACATATCTGGCAGTTACAATATTCACATTAATAACTGCAATAGTTTTTTCTGCTCTGTTGTTTGAAAAAAGGGAGTTAAAATAGCCAGGTTATCTGCGTCGCAGGTATAGAAATGAGGGAAAAATGTTAAAATTAGAAAGTTATAAATTATTTAAAAGAAAAATTGTACTGGTAGTAATAACAGGTATTTTTTTAATTGTTTTATTGCAGGAAATTAGTACCATAAGGGAATATAAATATTACCAGAAGGATATAGAACTGATGGATAAGTATAAAGGCATATATACTGATTTAAACTTTACAAGATTTTATAAAGATGCAAAGAAGGTTCTTGATAAACAAGAAATATCTTATTATAAATTCCGTTATTTTGAGGAAGAAAGACAAAAGACAAAGGAAGAAGTTTTTAATGGTGTGGATTTTGATATACATTTTGGATATTTTAATGGCTGGATTAATTTGTTTTATAAATTAACTATTTATTTAAAATGCATCCCAATATTTATTGTAATTGCTTTTGCAAGTATATTTTCATATGAGAATGAATGTGGTATGCAGGAAATTTTATTAAGTACAAAAAATGGGAGGAAAGAGTGTGGTAAATCAAAGCTTAGAATGGGTTTTATAGTAACTAATATATTTTTGGCTGTTATAGTTTTTGTACCATTAATACATATATTATTTATGGTAAAGGGCAAAGGATGGGATACCAGTATACAGATGTTCCAGTGGCTTATGGATAGTAAACTGGATTTAAATAATTTATGGATGTTTATACATACAATATTTCTTGCTTTTCTATCAATAAATTTTATTATTATTATGACTTTTATTATATCATTAAAGGTAAGAAATTCAGCAATAGCAATGTGTATAAGCCTTGGAATATTGTATGTATTCCGGAATGATATTATAAATACAATTTTTTATGAAAATAAAATTGCATCATATATAGTGTCAATTACGCCAATAAATGTACTTGAGGGATTACATATGGCTGGTTTAGAACCAGTAAAAGTGGCTGGAATTACAATACAATGGCTTTATACCGTAGAAGCATTATATATAATATTGCTGGCAGCAGGTGTTGCAGTTTTCTACAGAGTATTAAAGAATAACCAGAAATATTATTCAGAGTAGTTTATTATAAAATGGGAGATATGGTAAAAGTATGTTTAAATTAGAGAAAAATAAATTATTTAAAAGAAGAATAATACAAGTTGTTATAACAGGAATTTTTCTTCTGGTATTTGCAAAAGAGACTTTTATACATAATACATATAAAGCTTATGAACCTGGTGTGGCGGCATCTGTAGAAAATACAGGTATGCTATGGCAAAATTTCCTTATGGTATTAAATGGTAACTTATTAATGCTCCCAGCTTTTATTGTTGTATCATTTTCAGGAATATTTTCATATGAAAACAGATGCGGGATGCAAGACATAATTTTAAGTACAAAGAATGGAAGGAGGGAATGTACAAATGCAAAGTTCCAGTTAGCATTTATAATAACTAACCTGGTATATGCAGTTATAATTTTCATATCTGTGGCCCATATGTTTATTGTGACAAAAGGTGCAGGATGCCATATGGAAATACAGACGGCTGGTATATTAAATGACAGTGTTTTTAAAGCAGACTATATGGAATTAGTGCTGCATATGGTATTTTTATCATTTGTAGTAGTAAATATTGTTTTGCTGCTGGTATTATTGGTATCATTTTTATCAAAAAATACTTTTGTGTCTATATGTATAATTCTTGGGATTTTATATATAATGCGTCCAGATATATTATCTATGTTTTTGGGCATAGACAAAGCATGGTATATTATTTTGTTTTCACCAGTAAATTCAATGAATGTATTGGATATTGTAAGGTATGCTCCAGTAATGATATCTGGAAACATGGTGCAATGGGTTTATATTATTGAATTAGTATACAGTATAACATTGGCAGCTGGCATTATATTTTTTAATACAGCAATTACAAAAAGGCAAAAGTATTATGCAACATAAATTTTATAAAACCATGTATCAATAAATACAGGAATATTTAGGCAGGAATGGAGGGGTGTAATGGAGTTAGAATTAAATAATGTAGTAAAAAGTTATGGGAAAAAATTTGCAGTTAATGGTTTAAATATTGTATTTAAACCAGGTGTATATGGTATTTTAGGGCCAAATGGTGCAGGAAAGTCGACTACTATGCGTATGGTATGCACTATTGAGAAACCTGGAAAAGGAATTATAACTTATAATGGTTCAGATATTTATACAATGGGTGGTGAATATAGGAGTAAAATAGGATACGTTCCACAAAAAGCTGGTTATTATCCTGATTATACCGCTGGAATGTTTTTAAAGTACATAGCAGGGCTTAAAGGTATAAAAAATGAAGAAAAAGTTATAAAGGAATGTTTAGGGATTGTAAATCTATGGGATGTAAGGGATAAAAAACTCCGGGAATTTTCAGGTGGAATGAAACAGAGAATTAGTATTGCGCAGTCGTTGCTTAATAATCCAGAAATACTTATATTAGATGAACCAACCGCAGGGCTTGACCCTGATGAGAGGATGAACCTTAAAAACCTTATATCAAGTTTTTCTGATGAAAAGATTATTATTTTTGCTACACATATAGTGTCTGATGTGGAAGATATTGCTGGCAGGGTAGTTATTCTTGATAAAGGTATTATAAAAATTAATGAAGAAACTGGAACATTAATAAATAATACAAAAATAAAAGTATGGCAATGCAATTTAAAAGATGCAAAAGAGGTAAATTCTATTAAGAATAATTATAAAACCAGTAAAGTACAGTACCATAATGGTACAGCAGATGTAAGAGTTATAAGCAGTGTAAAGCCTTATGAAAATGCTGTTCTTGTACAGGCAGGGCTTGAAGAGGTATATAAGGAGTTTATAAATTGATAAATAAAACTGAAGGTGTTATAATTTAGCCAGGTTTTTAATAAGAAAATGTAATTCCTGGTGAAGAAGGAGGAATTAATTATGTATATTTTAGCAATAATAGGAGTTATTTGTTCAGTAGTATTATTAAATTTAGTAACAGGAGAGAGTTTTAGCAATATGCTTGTTTACTATGATGTTATAAGCATGTTACATCTGGTAGTGTTAATAGTGCCTATACTAGCGGCAGCAGGGCTTATCAAGGACTTTAATACTGCTTTAAAACTTGCTTTAGGAAAGAAAAAAGCAGACAGTATATTACAGTTAAAAAGAGCTAAAGAAGCGGTTAAACTTACTGGGAATATATGCATTGCTTCAGGTGTAATGGGTACATGTTGTGGAATTATCCAGGTTTTTAATATTTATAGAGGTGAAGACCTGTCATTTTTACTGGCAGGTTTAGGAGTTGCTATTCTTACACTATTTTACTCATTAATAATATATTTACTTTTACTGCCTATAAAGTCAAAAATAGAAATTAAAATATTAGAGTATATGCAGGAATAGGCAGTTTTGGCGATGTGGGGAATTAATATGAAAAAATGTATATCTGTACTTTTATATCTGGGTTTAGTAGTTACATTTTTAGGATTTGACATTAAAAAATTATTTGATTTAAAACAGATGTTATTAGTTGTTACTGGTGCAGTTATTTTATATATTCCATCACTAAAAACTGGAAATAAATTTAAAATTGACAAAGAACTTGCAGGACAAAATGCACTATGGGCAAGTTTAATCCAGACGTTTGTATTATTTTATAATGTACTAGCAACACACTATGTAGAGGAAGAAAGGTTTTTAAATACTGCTTTATCATGCAGGCCGTTATTATATGGATTTTGTATATGGGTAATATTACATAATGATGAAGTACAAGAAGAAATAAAAAGTAAAGATACGGGAGCGGATAAAGTAGAAAGAATTTTAAAGAGAGATGATAATAAAGAGGAAAACAGTATAACTGGAATACAAAATGAAGAAGTAAGAGAAATAAAAGAAGTAAAAGAAATGGGAGAAGTAAAAGAAAGAGGAGGAATAAGAAACATAGGTGAAGTACAAAAGAATGATAACCAGCATGATGAAAATATAATGTATAAAGAAGGCGGTTATATTGTTAAAAATTGTTTGCCTGGTATAGAGGAATGCAGGCAGCAGTTTTTAGATGCAGGGCTTACAAGAAGAGAAACAGAGGTGGCAATGCTGGTTATTAATAGTATGAGTAATGCAGAAATTGCAGAAGAGCTGTATATTTCAGAAACAACAGTGAAAAAACATATGTCAAATATTTTTGCAAAGTTAAAAATATCTAAAAGGGAACAGATAAGAGATTTATTGCATTAAATCATAAAATAATACTTGCACATATACTTGTAAACACAGTTAAAGAGTTCGAGGGCATGAAACCAGTGGATGTTGTGCATTATATTGAAGGAGACCTTTATATAAGCAGTGTGCCTGTAGAACCAGGCATGATAAATTCTGTAATAGAAACAAGCGGAAAACGCATAACAGGTTTTAACACTGAAAATTCTGAAATAAAAGAGGGGCTTATAAGGTTTGATATTGTATTTTATGTACATATACCATCCAGAGGCAGCAGTAGAAACAGCCTTATACAGATTAACAGGGCAATATTTTACGTATGCCGTCTTGTGTCATCACAGAAAGGGCGGGATTTTGAAAATTCAAACTATGATGATATAAAAGGTGTTTACAGTATATGGGTCTGCATGAACATGAATGAGGACAGCATGGTGCATATAAAACTAGATAAAAAGCAGTTGTTAGGTTCTTATGACTGGCAGGGCAATATGGATATGGTTAATATAGTAATGATAGGGCTTGCAAAAGAACCAGCAGGAAATGCGGAAAACCACAGGCTGCACCGTCTTCTGGGTGTGCTGTTGTCAGATACAATGAAGGCAGAGGAAAAATTTAATGTAATGGGAAATGAATATGGTATTCCTGTAGATATGGATATAAGAAGGGATGTTGATATTATGTGTAATCTCAGCCAGGGTATAATGGAAAAGGGCGAAGCTATTGGACTGGAAAGAGGAAGAAAAGAGATTGAAAATAAGTTTATTATAAGTATGCATGAAAAGGGATATTCATTAGAAGAAATAGCTGGTATTATGGACAAGGAAATTAATGAAATAGAAAAAGTAATTGAAGGGTGAAGATTTGTTTAAACAGTGGCTATTGTATAATATGGAATAAAGATTTTTGGTTTGACAAGATATTTCAGGTTTGAAAAATTCCATTGAAGTACAAATTTTTGAATTTACTTTAATTTTACTTCAAATTTACACCAAACTATGTTAAGTTATGTAAGCTTATACAAGAATTTATAAAAATACCCAAGAAAGGAAAATACTCTGAAATCCAGTAAATACAAGGCTTTGCAGATTATGTAAGGTTATGCTGAATATGATAAAATACTATTTATCTGCCACTCAGCGCGGCTCATAGTCAGGAATTAGCGGTACTTATGGGGCAGAACGGGGCAAAGTGTGGCAATTGAAGTGATGGGAAACTACGGTTTTACTACGATTGAGGATATTTAAAACTGAAAGTGTGGAAAACAAGGCTCGAAGTGCAAGTATTGCATTTTTGGGTCTTTTATTATTCCGAAAATAATAAAATATTATTCCCTTTTGGTTGATAATATTCCGAGAATAAGATATACTATTGAAAGAAGGGAGATGCGGTCTTTATGTATATAACGGTAAAGCAGGCAGCAGAAAAGTGGGGGATTTCTGATAGACGAGTTCGTATACTTTGCTCGGAAGGAAAAATTTCAGGAGTTACACGAGAAGGGCGCAGCTGGATGATTCCATCAGATGCGAAAAAACCAAAGGATGGACGTTTTAAAGCGACAGAAAGTTTACTGATAGCCATAGACAGGAAGAAAAGAGAATTGGATACCAGACGCCCGTTGACTGAGGGTGAGCTGGAACGTCTGACAGAGGAGTTTGTAGTCGAATACACATATAATTCCAATGCGATTGAAGGGAATACTTTAACCTTACGCGAGACGGATATGGTTTTGCGTGGATTGACGATTGACAGGAAACCATTAAAAGACCATATGGAGGCTGTTGGGCATAAAGAGGCATTTGATTTTGTGCGGGATTTGGTAAAAGAGCGAGTTCCTTTATCGGAGAGTATTATCAAGCAGATACACTATCTTGTATTAGCAGATAAACGGGAGGACAGGGGTGTTTACAGGAGAGTCCCCGTCAGGATTATGGGTGCGAAAAATGAACCAGTACAGCCCTATTTAATTCAGCCTAAAATGGAACAGTTGTTGGAGTCGTATAGGAATAGTATAGCTCATATCATTCCCCGGCTTGCACGGTTTCATATTGATTTCGAGGGTATTCATCCTTTTATTGATGGGAATGGCAGAACGGGAAGGCTGCTTGTAAATTTGGAATTGATGAAAGCAGGATATCCGCCAATTGACATTAAGTTTGCAGACCGCATTTCGTATTACAATGCATTTGACGAATACCATGCAAAGAATAATCTTGGTGCTATGGAAAAATTGTTTGCGGGTTATGTGAATGTAAGGCTGGACAGTTATTTGGAAATGTTAGATAACGAAAGTATACAAAAAAGTTAATGTCTGCGAAAAATAAAAGGATTCTGATGAGCTTCTTTAAAAATATGTATTGTTTTATAAAGGGCAGAAATGATTAAATCAGGAGGTTGGGATTTCATGGTTAACACATTTCCTAAAGATATAACGGACTGTATGAAAGGTTGTATTTTGTCTATTTTTTGGCCTAAGAAGGATATAGTAGATTTTTTTCGGAAAGCAGGCTGTACTCAGAGGGGATTGATGACTAAAAGTGGATATATGGTAGTTTCGTAGTATGTTAAAACGATTAACAGAATGGGATTATTTCGATCCTTTGTATTCTAATATAGAATTTAAAATTATTGATGGGGTTAAGAGATATGAGATTGTTGGGATTGAAAAATATAAGAAGTAAATAATTAAACAACCAACAGAATATAAAATGTATTCGGAGTATATTGTGGCACTCTCAAAGGAGTATAGTGAAAGAGGATATTATAATCAAGAATTTTGTTTTAGTGATTTTATAAAGATTTTCAATACAGAAATTACAGATAAATCCAATAAGGCAAAAGTTGAGTTTTATAAAAATGCTATAAACTGGAACATACCCTAATGAAACAATTTATAGAGAAAAAATTATGAGTGATGAAGAATATGGAATACTTGTTAATGGGATTACGCAGTAGTAAAAACCCCCAATTCTTACTACGTTTTTACTACGATTGACGGCTTCAACTTGCTACATTTTGCCTTGTTTTGCTTATTCTGTGATTTTTTTAACAATTTTCTTTGGAAAAATAAACCTCGCAAAACGTGCCAAAACACGGCAATTCAACGCATTTTAGGAGGAATTTATATTATGATTAAAATACTTTTTGTCTGTCACGGCAATATATGAGTAATAGGTTGGTAAACCCCCGAATTTAGGGGGATTATGGCACATAAGTGCGAACTTAAGCAAAAAATGCCTAAAAAATATGCTTTAAAGG
>CAJTRU010000104.1:0-9716 GCA_910579085.1 uncultured Lachnospiraceae bacterium
TAAAAATTCTTTCCTATATTCATTGTTATAGGTATTTTTAGAATTTTCAGGGTTGTTTTACTGTTCAGTTATCAATGTGCTTTGTGCTGCTGGCTTTCTTGCGCCAACGTGTTATATATTACCACACCAGCTCTTTCATGTCAACAACTTTTTTTAAAAATTTATTTTAAATTATTATACCCTGTTCTAGTCCGTTTATACACTATTTCCCAAATAGAAATTATATATATACAGACAAAAGAGCATAAAAAAACACAGTAAACTATACTGCGTCAACGGAGAAAGAGGGATTTGAACCCTCGCGCCGTTATTAGCGGCCTACTCCCTTTCCAGGGGAGCCCCTTCAGCCTCTTGGGTATTTCTCCTTATACTAAGCTCACCATATATCCGGCAGCTTGTATACAGATTTATCTGTTTACCCATAGCTTCACACCATACCATAAGCTGCTTCTCTGCTTAGGGCATAAAAAAAGCTTCCACCCAGCGGTATAACCCAATGCTATAGAAGTGAACAGCTTTCTTGATTAAGCTACATACACAGTGTTTATTTTTCATTTTAAAATACTATATTACTTTATAAACGGAGAGAGTGGGATTCGAACCCACGTGCCCGGGTGGGCAAACGGTTTTCAAGACCGCCTCGTTATGACCACTTCGATATCTCTCCATATTTAATTATTGTTTTGCGCCATTCCTTAACAGTGCTTCGCTAGTATAACATCATTTTTAATATACGTCAACCCCTTTTTTGAAATTTTTTCAATTTTTTTTAAAAGTGTAATAAATTAAGTAAAAACAGGCCTGTACCAGCTTTGCTGGTACAGTAAAAAATGTATCTGTAAAGAAATTTATATGCCAAGTTTAAGGTTAGGTACAGCATTTAAATCCAGTCCGCTCCTTTTCCCTGCCATAAAATTATAATATCCCTGTACCGCAATCATTGCGGCATTATCTGTACAATAAACTGGTGACGGGCAGTAAAGACTGATGCCACTTTTATTGCACTCCTCTTCAAGTGCCGCCCTTAAAGCAGAGTTTGCAGCAACACCACCTGCAATTGCTATACGGTTTCCTCCTGACTTTATAGCAGCATCTGTTGCCTTATTTACTAATACATCAATTACCGCCTGCTGGAAAGATGCCGCAACATCTGCAACATTTACCTCTATATTTTTCATTTCACACCCATTTAAATAATTCAGCACAGCCGATTTAAGGCCTGAAAAACTAAAACCATACTCATGTCCATCTACTTTGGCACGTGGGAACTCAATGGCATACGGGTTCCCAGACCTGGCAAGCTTGTCTATTGCAGGCCCGCCAGGATAACTAAGCCCTAAAGCCCTGGCAACCTTGTCAAATGCTTCACCAGCAGCATCATCATGTGTACAGCCTGCCACAACAAAATCATTGTACCCATTTACCTGTACAAGATGTGTATGTCCCCCTGATACAACAAGACATAAAAATGGCGGCTCTAATGTATTATGTTCAATATAATTAGCTGCTATATGCCCTTCTATATGGTGCACTCCCACAAGTGGTATTCCAGCAGCATAAGCCACTGCCTTTGCTGTGCTTACCCCTGCTAGCAGCGCACCAACAAGCCCTGGCCCGTATGTTACACATATAGCACCAATATCACTAAGTTTAACACCTGCACTGGTAATGGCTTCTTCTATTACATAATTTATCCTCTCAATATGTTTACGTGATGCAATCTCTGGCACAACGCCACCATAAAGCTTATGTATATCAATTTGTGAAGATATAATATTTGACAAAACTTCCCTGCCATTTTTTACAACAGCCGCTGCTGTTTCATCACAAGAGCTTTCAATTCCAAGTGTTAATATATCTTTTGGCATACCAATCCCCCATACCGCCTGTTGCGGCGCAAATAATCCACAGAACAAGAATACTGGTATTCTTAACTATTTTTCTTCTGGCTGTATATCCCCTTCTTCTGCCTTCTGCCAGCCTAATATTTTCCAGTTATTGTCTTCATCCTGCCTGCACATAAATTTCTCATATACATTTTTACGTTCTGCTTTCTGCTTAATCATGGCACTGCACATGATAGAAACACATTCCCTGCCATCAACTTTGCCAGATGATGCAGAACTTCCCTGCCCCACCGTATACATAGATATTTTCTTGTCACTTTTCTGGTACTCATCCCTGTCTTCTTTAAACCTCTTTAACATGTTTTCCCATGAATTTTCTTCTTCTGCTAGAAATTCTTCATCATAAAGCTTGCGTAACTGTTCTAAAAGCTTCTCAAATTCACTGTCACTTGTCTTCTCATTATACATACATTTATTATAACGCCAGTATAATTTAAGGACTTCAACAGCGGTTTCAGGATATTTTGTATCTAAATCCTTTTTAATTAATTTTTCTGTTTCTGTACCTGTTTCTGTCACTTCCTGTACACCATTATCTGGTCTGGATATATAGTAAAATACCCCTATAGCACCTGCTGCCACACATGCCATTACAATAAATGCTGCCAGAATTTTTTTGCCTGATTTGCCCATACATAATACCTCCTGTCTGATTTTCCAGTTCCAGTGTTATATACCTGTTATTCTTCTTCTGGAAACCCAAGTGTAACACTTTTGCAGTCCTTTGCTGCATATGAAGCTGGAAATATTTTTTTAACATCTTTTATATAATCCCCAGGTCTTAAAAGTGAGGGACTGTAATGGGTAAGCCAGAGTTCTTTAACATCTGCCTCTTTAGCAACCTGTGCTGCTTCACAGAAAGTCATATGCTTGTTTTCAACAGCTTTCTGAAGCTTGCTCTCTTCCCCATACATACCTTCACATATTAATAAATCGGCATTTCTGGCATTTTCTATTAGGCTTTGTACCGGTCTTGTATCTGTACAGTATGTAACTTTTATCCCTTTTCTCGGAGCACCTATAACCATATCTGGTGTATAAAGCTTCCCTTCATATTCAGCACTTTCACCTTTTTGCAGCCTGTTCCAGAGCTTCACAGGGACGTTATTCTCTTTTGCAAGTTCTGGATAAAACCTGCCTCCCCTTGGAACATTTATTGTATACCCATAACATGGGACATTGTGGTTTACTTTAAATGCCCTTAGATTATATCCATTAACGGCTATATCCTGTTCTTTTTCATCCAGTTCAATAAATTCCAGCCTGAATGGAAGCCCTGGTGCTATAATAAGCAGCGAATTAACAATTTTTCCAAGCCCTTTAGGGCCTATAAGCGTAACTGGCTCTGTACGGCAGGAATTGCCCATTGAAAGCAAAAGCCCTGGCAGCCCGCTTATATGGTCACCGTGGTAATGTGTAAAACATATTGTATCAACAGGGTTTACGCTCCACCCTTTTTCCCTTATTGCTATCTGCGTACCCTCTCCACAGTCAACCAGCAGGCTGCTTCCGCCAAGCCTTGCCATAAGTGCAGTAAGCCAACGCCCAGGCAGTGGCATCATTCCACTTGTTCCAAGCAAACATAAATCTAACATAAACCAGCCTCCATGCTGTGGTCTGTACAACCACCTGGATACTATAGTTCTGTTACATTAGTAACCTCAGGTGGTATTACAAACTTTTTAACCATTTCATCATAACACTTTTCACATATAACAAACGAATGTAGTGTTGTATCTTTTCTTGAAAAATACCCCCACTGCTTCCTTGCCTCAAACGCATCCTCTAATAGTATATCATTTTCCATATGAAGCTGTCTTCCACACACATTGCAGAATATTTTTTTATTCATGGCAGTTCCTCCTTGGTTTATACATAAATTAAGATGCTATATGGACAATCTGCATCTTTTTCTAATAATATATTTTTTATGTATAATTGTATAGTGGAAATGCATGGCACATGGTATAAAAAAACTTCCACCAGGTTTTCCATTATAGTATTTTCTCCATAATAACAGCATCCTCACATGGTTCTTTATAATATTTCTTCCTTTTACCAATTTCCATAAAACCCATTTTTTTATAAAAACATATTGCAGGGGAATTGCTTTCCCTGGCTTCAAGCAAAATTCTTGACACACCTTTGTCTTTACAGGACATAACACATCTTTCCAGAAGTTTTTCTGCAATATGGCAGCGCCTGTATTCTTCTTTTACAGCTATATTACATAAATCTGCTGTTTCATATAATGCAATTATTGCACAATAAGCAATAACTATGCCATTGTCTTCTGCTGCCATATAAATATTTCTTTCATCTGTACACATTTTTTTATAGGATGCCTCATCTGTACATGTGCCAAACAAGCGTTTTTCAAATTCTGATACCACAGAAGCATCTTCTGGAAGCATCTTCCTGAATTTTATGCCCATAATTAAATTTTCCCCTGCATACGTTCTTCGCGTTCACGCTCAGCCTGTGGTTTGCGCAGGTAAACCGGCCTGTGCTCTGCCGCGCTCTCATACCTGCCTTCTTTATAATATATAATTCCAAGCATTGCAACAGAAGCAGCACTTTGTTTTGATATATGTGCAGGTGCAAATGAATAATTCTTATTTCCTTCTTCTAAAATTATATCCTTATATACATCCGCACCATCACCAAGGAAAAGAACCTTTTCACCTGTTGCTTTAAGCTCAGATAATATATCTTTTATTCCTGTGGCTTTCTGCCCTATAACATTAACCAGCTTTCCATCTGTTATATGGTATGCTGCTGTATACACCTGGTTCCTCCTGGCATCCATAAGCGGGCATATTATCCCGCTGTAACATGCTGCCCTGTATGCAAGCCCGTCAAGTGCCGGTACTGGAACTAAAGGCTTGTCCAGTGCCAGGCCAAGCCCCTTTGCAGTTGCAGAACCAATCCTTAAGCCTGTAAATGAGCCAGGGCCTGAAACAACTGCTATTGCATCAAAACTTTCAAGCGGGATTTCTGACATTTTTACTACCATATCAACCATTGGAAGCAGTGTCTGTGAATGTGTCTGCCTGTTATTTACAGTAAATTCCGCTATTATATGATTATCGTCTGCCACTGCTGCTGAAGCAGTTATGCCTGAACTGTCTATTGCTAATACTTTCATTGTATATACAGCCTCCGTTATTTAAAACATGTCCCAGTGCTTTTATTTTCCTGGGGTATTTATATCTATAATCCTGTAATCAAAACCTTTGCCTAAATCCTTAGATATATTAACCCTTATACAGCCAGGCGGGATAATATCTTCTATAAGCCCTGCCCACTCTATAAGGCATACGCCCTTTCCAAAGAAATAGTCTTCATAACCGGTTTCCTCCATCTCATCTGGACCGCCAGTCCTGTATACATCAAAATGGTATAAAGGGATACGGCCTGTTTCATAAACCTGCACAATAGTAAAAGTAGGACTATTTATAGTTTCTTCAATCCCCAGCCCCTTTCCAAAACCTTTTGTAAAAACAGTTTTGCCAGCGCCTAAACCACCATACAGCAGCACAATATCACCAGGGCTGCACCTTTCCCCAAGCATAAGCCCAGCCTCAAATGTATCTTTTTCACAAAAGCTTTCAATAACCTGGTTCTCCATAAATGCCTATTCCTCTTTTCCTTCTGTTTCTGGAGTATCTTCTTCCAGTTCTTCCTCTTCTGGCTCATAATCCTTATATTTTTCCATCATATCTTTTACAAGCTCTGCCAATTCTTTGAAACTGCTGCCACACTGGCTCTCTGGAAAAATAAAAGCCCTTACAGGTGACATATAAAGGTACATTGCATTTTTAACCATCTTCCTTTTGCGTACCTCATACCATTTTACAAATGCCTGCTGTTCCCCCTGGGAAACTTCTATGCCTTCTTCTGAAATCCTGTAATGCAGGTCATCATTAATACTCTCATTCTTCTTAACCTGTACCCTGGACTTAAAATAAAGCATAACCGGCTGTACTACTGTAAATAATAACCCTGTTATAACCAGTGCTATTATTGTTGTACTGTCAAAATACTTATACCTGGCTGCGCATAAAACCAGGCTGCCAATACTTATTCCAAGCCCCACAAGGCCTGACGCTGATGAGTAGGTATGGTGCATTGTAAATGTAAAAAGCTCGCCTGCTGTAAGCCTGATATCAAATTCTGCTTCTCTCATAATAATTATTCCCCTGGTTAAATATTACTTGCTGTCCTTGCAGCCCTTCCTTTAAAATAATGTTGCCCACACCCTTCAGGAGGCAGTATACACCTTCCTTTGAAGAAACGCCCTGAAAATAAAACTGGCAGGACGGGAAACGTGGACAGTAACTATATAATATAACAAAATAAATAAAAAAACAATATACTATATTCCATATTTTGTGTTATTATATTAAATAAGGGATAACTCCCATAGTTCCCGTCTCTATAGACGGCAGATAACTTAGAATTACAAGAACGGTGGGGCGTTCCTGGATAGACAAAAGATAGTTTACGCCCTTAAGACGGCATTCAGCATGTATTGAAAGGAGCACAAAATAATGGGTGGATTAAATGATTTTACTAAAGAAGGGCTTGAAGCCCTTGTTGGACGTGAGATAGATTTTGAAAAACTTACAGAGCTTTGTGGCCATATTACCGATGCTATCCAGGAAATACTTGATTCATGCGGTTTGTATTTCCGTATATTTTCAAGAGTCAAGTCTGTTGAGTCTATTGCATCCAAATTGCAGCGCGGCAATTACGGCTCTCCTGATAATCCCAAGAAAATGCAGGATTTAATAGGCCTGCGGGTAGTATTGTACTATTATGACGATTTGAGCATATGCAGGGACATTATGGAAAGTACATTCCAGATGGTTGATACATGGTCAAGAAATACTTTTAATGCTGATGAATTCAGGGCAACCAAGATTAATGGTGTGTTCAGGTATCCTGCTGAATATTTTAAACTATATAAAAAAGAACTCTGGAACCTTCCTATTGACACAACATTTGAAATACAGTTCCGCACGGTGTTCTTTGAGGGCTGGCATGAAATAGAACATGATATGCGTTATAAAAGCCTGCTTTCAGATGACCAGTTCTGGAAAGGCAGCGAGGAACTGTCACGTATACTTAACTGTATACTGGCTAACCTTGAGTTAAGTGACTGGTCGCTTGTACAGCTTTTTGAACAGCTTTCCTACAACCACTATAAGACAGGCAACTGGGAACTTATGCTTAAAAGCAAATTCAGGATTAAGATTGATGATACTGAATGTCTGCATCCTGACATAGTGGAAATTTTTGATAAAAACAAAAAAACAGCCAAACATTTCTTTAAATGTTCACGCCGCAAACTTATACGCGGCCTGCTAAGGCTCGACCATCCGCACCTTAACTACAACCTGATTATAAAACTGCTGAACGACAATATTGTGCAAAACCAGGAAATTGCGGAAGTGTGCCGCCATATTGAAATGCCGCTTGATGAACATATATACCATAAAACAACTTTTGCAAGGCTTGAATCTAATATATTGTTCCATATTGAACTGCCACTTCTGCACAAAGAAACACGCCTGCTTAAATCAGAATTTAATAATGCTGTTTCAATAATTTACAAATGGGCACGTTTTAAGTTCAATCCTGTATTTGAAGATATACCTGATGAAGTTACAGAATACCATAATTGCCTTCCTGGATATAACATTACAATATCGTATCTGCCAGAAAAACTGTCTTACAGCATGAAAATACAATATATTGACAGCAAATCCACAGGTACTTTGTGGCATATACATTCATCAGTTGCACTTCTGGATGATGGAAAGCTGTACTTCTACCATATGACTTCACGTGACATGCCAAGAGGCGCTGCACAGCGTCCAACATTCAGCAAGCCTTCATTTATGCATGACCTTGTTAAAAAAGTTGGCCTCGTTGATATAGAACGTTTAAGCTGCATGGCACATTTTATAACAAATAACGAAGAATATACAAGTACATGTAAACTGGTAAATAACCCTGGAAGGATGCTGCCAGTAATAATAATTACCCAGAGGACAAATATTGATAATAAAAAGTATTCTGAAAATAACTTTAAAGATGGGTATGATATGAATTCATTCTATGTAAATGGTACCAGGCTAGCCAAAGTTGTAGGAAATTATTCACACGTATATATGGCTGACCGCTGTATTTCTGAAGACTTTGCAAGAGATAATGGCGTAGAACCAGACAGCCAGGATGGCTGCATAGGTATATTCTGGCCAGCGTGCAGCGGCAAAGAACCTGATATATTTACAAAAGATATGATTAGTGATACACATTTTGACTTTAACAGGCTTATATTCCATGATGAAAACATTACAGAAAAAGCTTTCAGGCACAAGCTTGTACAAATGATTAAAGATGACAATGCAAGCCATTAATTATCCAAGCCTGACTGTTAGTTTCTTACTATTGTTCTTTTTGCCAGATTTGCGGGAGACGGTTACATTTATGCTGTCTCCTGCATCATGGTCTTTTAAAATATTATGCAGCACAGACAAAGACACAACATCCCTGCCATCTATCTGTGTAATAACATCTGCTACCCTTATCCCGCCTGAATACGCTGGTGAACCAGAATATACAGATGTAAGGTAAATGCCTTCTGAAATATTATGTTCTGCTGCGGTATTTTTATCTACATCATAACCAGAAATACCCAGGTATGGTATATTTTCCCCCTTTACCATGCTGTTTATAATACCAAGTATGCTTGATATGCCAATAAAGCCAATATTATTGCTGCCAGTTGCCCTTTCATATAAATTTGTCACAAAACCAATAACCCTTCCTTTTGTGTTAAGCACAATTCCATTAGAACTGCTTGTATACAATATGTCTGTTGCAAACAGTGAAATTACATTATCGGTTATAGGCATTTCAATACCTGATTTTATAACATTTCCTGTCATCACAGAGTACATAACACCATTTGGTGCGCCAGCAATTATTATATTAGAACCTGTAGGAATACTGATTGTGCTTCCAAATTCTGGTATTACAATTTTACTGCGCCTCTTCTCACTAACATCTCTTTTATCAATATAAAAAACAGACAGGCCCGTGCTGCTGTCAGATGAAACATAAGCCGCCTTTACCATTTCCCCGTCTTCAAATTCCACATCAATAAATTCAAGCCCTGCCAGATTACCTGATGTTAATATATAATAATACCTGGCTGTCTCCTTTAAAAGCATACCACTTACAGCCCCTGCACTGTTTCTCTCTTCATCAGGCCATACAGGCTTGTCTTTCTTATTAACAATACTTACAAGCGAAGCTGCAAACCTGTCACCAACTGCCGAAAGCCTTTTTGATGCCCTGTTACGCTCTTCCAAAACAGTTAAATCATCACTGTCCCCCTGCTGTGTATCTGTATCAATAGTATTATTATTTACAGGTGCTGCTGTATTTGCCTGTTTGCCCTGTACTGTAGCCGGATATTCTACAGATGTAATCCCCTTATCCTGTGAAGACTGGCCTCCTCCAAGTCCATTATTGACATTCCAGAAGACAACACCTGCAACACCGCCAAATATAATAGCTGAAACAACAGTTTCCAGGACTTTCTTTGTTAAATATATAACATACTTCTTTCTCTGTGGACGTATCTGTTCCTTAATAAATTTATACTTTTCCTCTTCATGTACCCTTGCATACGCTGGCTGCTTTCTTAACTTACCCATAAATTATATTTCCTCTACAATATTTATGATATATTTCATTACAAAATACCACAAAATTAAACAATTTTCATAAAAA
>CAJTRU010000104.1:9726-9958 GCA_910579085.1 uncultured Lachnospiraceae bacterium
TTTTTAGTATAAATGTAACATAAATTTATGAATATTTTATGAACTATATGTAAAAAAAGTAACAATTGTGTTTTACAGTTATCTTCTTTGGGGTTGGTGGATGGACGGTTTTACGTGCCAGAGCCAGAATATTCCATACAGCGGGTACGCTTCCGTTACTGTACAATGCCATTAAATATTTCCAGTTATCTTTTTATTTTGTGTTTTATTGCAGGTTGCTGGTGGCAGGTTT
>CAJTRU010000105.1:0-1954 GCA_910579085.1 uncultured Lachnospiraceae bacterium
TAATAAGAAAGGAGGAAAGAGAAATGCTTAATGCAAAATTAAAATTGTTAGAAATTAAAAAAGTTGCATATTTTATTTCAATATTTGCATTATTTTTTGCTTATATTGGAGCTAATTCGTGTTGTGTTGCTATTTTTCACCAGCCAGAAAAACCAGACTTAACTAAATTAAGAAAATTATAATGGAAAAGGTAGCTGTATATCTTACAAAGTATATTTTATTACATGGTGTTATAAAAAAAGAAGATTACTTAATTTATAAGTATGGATTACAAACAGGTATTGAATTATTATTATGTATTATTACCAACATTATAATTGCAGCATATATGGGAAAGATATGGGAGAGTTTGCTTTTAATGTCAATTTTCTTTATACAAAGGGCGTATATTGCTGGCATACATATGAAACAATTCTGTTTTTGTTATTTTATATCATGTGGGGTTGTTATATTAGGTATAGAGTTTTTAGGAATTGTTATAGTACCACTTAAAATAGCAATATTAACAATAGTGGTATGTTTATGCATGATATATAAATTGAATCTATATTTTTCATTAAAAACACCAGAAAATAAAACACAGGAATATTTTTTAAAATATACAAAATGTATTATTATGTTTATTGCAAGTTTATCAATTATATTTTATTTATTTCATTATAAAACAGGAGTATATATTATTATGTATAGTGAATTAATAATGCTTTTGTCAAGCGGAATAAAATTTCTTATAGACAAGCTTTTAAATAAGCATAATCAAAAGATTTGACAAGAATAATAATAGGTTATAAAATACAGGGAGGTACTAGAATATGGATGATAACAATTTAAAGAACGTAAATGAAAATAAGGCAGAAGAAAATGTAGTTCCTGGGAATTATGGGGAATGTGAAAGCAATATAGTGGAATATTCTGGAACAATAGATGCTAGTTTTTTATGTAAAATTAGTGATTTGCCAAATTCCGTAGTAATTCAAAATTTTTATGTAACAGGTAAAAATGTAGGTAATAAAATTTATGTAACACAAAGAGATGGTGGGAATTATTATCTTAATAGATGTAATATTACATCAAATCTCCAATACTTATATGCAAATTTTCAAGATAGAATGAGAATAGAAAATGGAGGACATGGTAGTACATTAGATTTAGATTTAAATAATAATTTTGTTATTGGTACATGTGATAATTATGTTGATGGTATACATTATTCAAAAGATTTGGGAATAGTTGCATATTCTACAAATGGAATAAATAATAATAGTATTAATAGAATTACAGGTATAGAATGTGCTAACCATTCAGGTACAAATATTAACAATGTAACTATAAAGTCAGTACTTGCCGCCTTAACTGTTAATAAAAAGAAAATTTTAGTTTATGGAAGAGCAAATCAATATGCTCAATTTAGTATTTATGATTATGATGTATTTAAGGCTGAATTAAGTACATCTGGAAAAGCTTCTTTTAAAAATAATGGAACATTAAGCAAAAATTGTAGTTTTTTTGCTACACAAAAAAATAGTAATGTTGTAGCAGTAAATTATTTTCAAGGAATTGCATTATCTAATGCTGTAAATAATGTTCATTCAATATATATTGTATCAGGAAATGAAGGTGCAGGAAGAGAACTGGTTATTACAAAACTATTGGCAAATAAAAATAATGAAACATTAACAGTATCAAAAAGTTTAAAAATTAACTTACCATATGGGAATAAAAGTAATAATATGATATTATCTACTATAAACTATGAGATAGAAGGAGTTCATGTAATTGATGAAAGCACTTTGTATGTAGGCATATCCGAAGCAGGAGTGAAAGGAAATAAAAACAATGCATATCTTCTTTCTATTTCAAGAAGTAACTTTTAATTATAATATAAATAAATAATATATTTATTAGGTAGCATATTTGGAAGTTAATATTTATAATTTCCAGATATGCTATAAAT
>CAJTRU010000105.1:1964-9779 GCA_910579085.1 uncultured Lachnospiraceae bacterium
AATTAAAATATACAATTATAATACTGGCAATAATTTTATTTTCAGGGATAACAGCCATAGTTCCTAGGACAGCCAATGCCAGAAGCCAGACAGGCTTTAGTAATGATATTAAAATGGAAACTAATACAGATGGAAGCATTGTAAAAGTTACCGGCACTGGCAGGCTTTTTATTGGCAGCAATACTAAAGGGGTTGATACATTAAATCATAATAACCCCTGGCAGTGGCAATGTGGCATTTCAGATATAAATGTTTCCAAAGATAACAAATATCTGCTTTCAAAGGATGGCGTGCTTTATAATAAAAAGATGACAGAGCTTCTTTATTACCCGGCTTTTAAAAAGGGGAAGGTTTTTAAAGTCCCAGGCACTGTAAAAAGTATTGCAAATTATGCTTTTACAGATAACAGGTATCTTAAGAAGGTTACATTAAACAAAGGTTTAAAAAAGATTGGAAGTTATGCTTTTTCAGAAAGTAATATCCAGACAATTAATATTCCGTCCTCTGTAAAGAAAATTGGTGATAATGGTTTTAACGGGTGTATGGAGTTAAAAAATATAGACAACCATGCCAGCCTTACTTTTATATCTGATGGATTATTTTATAACTGTATCTCTTTAAAGAAGTTAAATCTTGGGGATTCTGTTAAATACATATATGACATGCCATTTTATAACTGCCCTGCTTTAATTTATATTGGGGAGAATAATAAATATTATAAAACTATAGACGGGGTGCTTTATTCCGAAGATATGAAAGAACTGGTGAAGTATTCATGTGGCAGGAACGGGGTATATAAATTGCCAGATACTGTTTTATCTATAGACCCGTATGCATTTGATAACTGCTATAACCTTAAAAGCCTTACTTTAAATGAAAATATTACAGATTTTCCTCTTTCATTTCTCAGGGGGTGCATATCACTTGAAACAATAAATTTCCCTTTAGCTTTACAGGGGCTTGGCAGCCTCAGGTATTTTGGGGAGGAATATTTATATGATGATGAGTTATATAGCCTTCCGAATCTGGAAAATATAAATATACCTTCTGGTAACAAGTATTTTAAAATATATAATGGTGCACTTTATTCTGGTGATTACAAGATATTATGGCTTATTCCATATGGAAGGGACGTGCTGGATATACATGAAAATACAGAAATTATATTAAATGAAAGAGGTGCTAATAATTTTGAAGAAATAACAATTCCAGAAAGCAATAAGTATTTTGCTTCTTATAAAGGGGTATTATATGATAAATTAATAGAAACCATAAAAATATTTCCAGGAAAATGTAAAAATTATGAAGTACCAGCACAGCTAAAAGATGCCAGTGCCCTTATATCTTATATTGATACATCTGATGACACCCCTAGAAGGTATCGTTATTCTTTTAAAGGTATTAATAATGGAGGAAGAAACCTTGAAAGTATAACTGTGGAAGAGGGAAATAAATATTTTAAGTCAGAAAATGGTGTGCTTTTTGATTATGGGATGACAAAACTCTATGTATACCCACGTGCTAAAGAAGGGGAATATACAGTTCCTGGAAGTGTTACAGACATTGATATTGATGCATTTGCAGGGGCATATAAACTTACAGGAATTACAGTTCCTTCAAGTATAAAATATGTAGATATCAATGTTGCCGGGTGCACTTCGCTCAGGGAGATGGATTTTAAAGAAGGGATAACAGGCATAAAGCTTTATGGAAATGCAGAAAAAACGTGTTATAAAGAGCTGGCAAATAAGTTAAATGTGAAAAATATTTATCTGCCAGGTACATTATATAATATAGTTATAGATGACATGAATAAGACAGCCACATTCCATGCATATGGCAATACAGGTTTTTATTCATGGCAGGACAGGATTAAAAGTACAAAAAGTTATATAAAATTTAATGGCTATAAATATAAAAATATTGGTACAGCACCTGGAAAAATTGATTTCCGTTCTGCTGTATGGAAGAAGCAGCATATAAAACTGTCATGGAAGAAAGCGGTTAAAGGTGCAGATGGATATTTAATAATGCAGACTGTATATAATAACAATAAAGAAGCTATTAAAAGAAGCAGTATAGTGGACAGCAAAGATATAGTGTTAAAAAACTTGGAAAATACCAAAAAAACTTCTGTTACTATAAAGCCACGGAAAAGCCAGGTGTATAAGTTTTATATTGCAGCATATAAGGATATTAATGGTGTAAGGGTATTTGGAAATGGCATACATATAGAATTTGAAACTAAGAATAAAACTAGTGTTTATGATGACAGCGTATTTGTTTTTTAACTTCATTTATCCGCCTGGATAAAAACATGGGGTTTTATAAAGAACATGAATGTTACAGTTAATTTACAGGGGGCGGTTATGAAAAGATTAAAATATTTATTTATAATTATTCTGTTTTTATTCCCTGATATAATTATGTTTAATAATTATACCAGGACAGAAGCAAAAATCCATGTAAATACCCTTCCAAATGGTGAAATTGAAAGTGTTATGGGAAGTGGCAGGTTTAATATAGGAAAAAATGTTACAGGTTTTACAAATGCTTATATTGGAAATGATGTGAAAAGTCCCTGGCAGGCAAGTATTACTGGAGTAACTGTATCAGATAAGAGCAAATACTTTATGGCAAAGGATGGCGTGCTTTATAATAAAAAGATGACAAGGCTGGTTTATTATCCCTCACATAAGAAGGCGTCTTCTTTTAAAGTGCCAGATACAATTAAAAGTATTGGCTGTTACGCCTTTTTGGGTAACAGATATCTTAAAAAGGTTGTCATTAATGAAGGACTGGAAAAAATTGAATGGGAAGCTTTTAAGGACAGTAATATTGAAATAGTAAACATTCCTAAATCTGCCAGGGAAATTGGGTATGGCTGTTTTTCGGGATGCAGAAAATTAAAAAAGGTAAATAATAAAGCTTCTTTAAGTGAAATAGAGGATAATACGTTCAGAAATTGTATTTCATTGCCTAAACTGGAACTTGGAAGCAATGTAAACAAAATATCGGAAAAGGCATTTTATAATTGTGGTGCATTAATAAATATACCTGATGGGAATAAGAACTATGTAACAGAGGATGGTATTCTTTATTCTGCTGATATAAAGAAGCTTATCAGATATCCAGGGCTTAAGGCTGGAAGTTATATGCTGCCTGGGACTGTACATATTGTATCACCTTATGCTTTTACTGGATGCCAGAAATTAAAAAGCCTTGAGTTAAATGGTTATATTACAGATTTTCCACTGTCACAGCTTAATGGCTGCATATCATTAGAACGGCTGGTGCTTCCTGAAAATTTACAACAGGCAGGTTTTATGGATACTAATTATAATGGAAAGCTTTATACAAGAGCACCTGCATATGGGCTAATAAGCCTCAAAGAGATAGAGGTGCATGAAGACAATGCGTTTTTCAGTGTGCATGATAATGCACTTTATTCAGCTGATTATGAATATTTATATCTTATCCCACATGCAAAAGAGTCTTTGGAAATACATAAAAATACGCATTATATACTGGACAGGTTCTGCCAGAACCAGTATACAAAGATAACTGTACAGGATGGCAATAAGTATCTGGTTTCTTATAAGGGTGTGCTTTATGACAAAAATATAAAAACCATAAAAATGTTTCCTGGTAAACTTGAGAGTTACAGAATACCAGCGTCATTAAAAAATGCAGATATCATTATAAATTATGTGGCTGGTGAAGAGGAGGATTACAGGCGTGGAAGCTATGTAAATGGATTTAATGATGTTGCAGGAAACCTTAAAAGTATAACAGTTGAAAAGGGAAACAAGTATTTTTCTTCAAAGGATGGTGTCCTTTTTGACTTAAAGAGGGAAAAAATTTATTTATACCCACGTGCAAAAAAGGGGAAATATACTATTCCTGCTTCTGTAAAGAAAATGGATGATAATGCATTTGCAGGTGCACATAAATTAACAGGGCTTGTTGTTCCATCCAGTGTAAGAAATGCTGGAATTAATATAGCAGGCTGTAATTCATTAAGAAAAGTGCTTTTTAAGGAAGGCGTGGAAACAGTATATATTTATGGCGGGGCGGAAACGGATTTTTATGGTTTTATGGGCAGGATTAATGTTAAAAATATATATCTTCCAGGTACATTAAAAAATATTACAATAGAAGGTATTAATAATAATGCTGTTATACATGGATATAATAACCCGGATATGTGTGCAATACACTATAGTGAAGAGGATGCTTATGAAGAAGATATTATAAGTATAGAGAATTATATAACTTCTAATGGTTATGTGTTTAAAAAACTGGAAGCTTTATAAAAAGCTTCCAGTTTTTACAGGTTATATATAATTTTATAATTTTACAAACACTTCTGTTTCTTTCTTAAGTGTACTTGCAATTTCGCGGTTTTCTTCTATTTCCTGTGAGATATTGTCTATATCAGTTGCAAGTTCCTGTACACTGTCGGCGGTGCTTGCTACACCGTTTGTGCCTTCGTCTATGGCAGTGCTTATTGATTCCATAGAGTTTGCAATTTCTGATACTGAATTTTTAAGTGCATCTGTCCTCATTGTAAACTGTTCCATAACGCTTTCAATGTAAGTAGCATTTTGTTTGTATTCGCTGCCAGACTTTACAAAGTCTTCAAAATCGTGGAGTATTGAGTTGTTAAGGTAGTCGATAAGGTCATTGGCATGAAATGCAAGGTTATGTACTGCTTCAACTATAACACTGTTTATTGTCTGGATATGGCTGGCAGTGTTGCTGCTTTCATCAGCAAGGTGGTTGATTTCACTTGCAACAACTGCAAAACCTTTGCCTGCTTCACCTGCCCTTGCTGCTTCTATGGATGCATTAAGTGCCAGGAGAGTGGTCTGTTCAGATATATTTAAAATATTGTCAGTAAGGTTGTTAATCTGGTCAATGCTCTTGCTGTCTTCTATAGCTTTATTAAGTACACTTAATATCTGTGAAACTTTTTCCATAGTAGTATCCATATTTGTCCTTGCAGTAGTTTCCATTCTTTCAGCATGGTTTTTCATCTGCTTTGAATATGAATTGATTTCAACAGTTTTTTCAGCAATAGTATTAACTTCCTCATTAACAGAGGAAACATTGTTATTAATGGTAAATGAATTGTTGCCAACTTCTGACATTGTAGCAGAAAGTTCTTCTGTAAATGCAGACAGGTCAGTTACACTTCCGTTTGATGTTATTATACGTTCTGAGATTTCCCCTGTTATTTTATCCATTTTATTGGAAATTTCTGAAACCATCCCAAATATGCTCTGGAGTTTTTCAATAAATGAATTAATACCATTGCCAAGTGCCGCAATTTCATCATTAGAATATATTGTAATACGCTTAGTCAAATCGCCATGACGTTCATCAATATCTTTAATTATTGCAGTAAGTTCACGTTCACCATTTGTAATAGGCCTTATAATCTTTATAAGAACGACAAGGACTGCTATAATTATTGATAAAACACATATAATTATTGAAACAGCATTTATTACAAATGATACTTTATATACATTCTGGAGTTCCTTTTTCGCATCATCAGATGCGGTTTTTGAATGTTCTACTAAACTGTCAACTTTTGAATATAAATTATCTGAATAATTTTTTAAATTGACATTTGCAACCTGGAAGGCGTCTTCTTTATTATGGTTAGCACTAAGTGCCATCATATTGGCAATGTTCTTTTTAAAACCATCATAGTTGCCAATAAGCACATCATATTCATTTTTCTCTTCACTGCCAAGGTACTGCCTGAAATTCTCAAACGTTATGTCAAGTTCTTTTTCACTTGTATTAATTGAATTGACAAGTTCAATCATTGTAAGTGCATCGGTTGCAACTATATGTGACAATGCCATATTATGTATATTCATAGCACCACTTTTTAAATCTGCGAGCACTGTTATTCCAGTAAGATATTTGTCTGAAATAGTAGTGGCTTTGGAATTAACATTTTTTAAATTAGTTATTGAGATTATATTTGCTATAATTGCAAGTACAGCCAGTATAAGGAGCGGGGTAAAAAGCCATGTTTTAATGCTGGATTTCCTGGATTTTTTTGCGTGTGTCCTGACAGGCTTATTATTTTTTGGTTTTTTATTTGGTTTATTATTTTGGTTTTTATTTTGTTTTTTATCTGCCATTTTAAACCTCATTTCTGCACTGCTTTTTGAGCAAAAAGCAATTTTGTGCCAAGCAGCACAAAGACACAAAATTTACATTATATCCATGTTATTTACAGAATATTTATTGTATTATCCTACAACAGAAGCCTTTATTTTTTTAACTGTGTTATCAAGCAATGTCTGGAGGTCTTCGCCGCCTGTATTTCCCTTTGCCATCTGGTTGCCAAATTCAGTTGCAGGGTCCCAGAAGTTTACACCAAGCCTTTGTAGTTCTGAAAATTCAGATTGTGCTATAACCGCCTGTACTGCTGGTGACTTCTTTATTTCATCAGACTTTGAGGCATTTATATTAGAAGGCCCCTGTCCTCTTATTTCAAAACGCAGTTTCTGGTTCTCTTCGTTGGAAATATAATTAGCAAGTTTATGTGCCCAGTCAAGGTATTTTGAATATGGGTTTACACCGAGCATCTTATATCCAAAGTAACATGACATCTGTATTTGTTTTCCTGCAACTGTATATGATGGCAGGATAGTAGCTGCATAATTATCACCAAGTATGTTTTTAATTGTTGTTTCATCCCATACACCGCTTACACATGCAATAACTTTGCCTTTCTGGAATCCTTTAATCCATTCTTCTGTATTTTCAAATCCAGGATTTCTGCCAATTCTCATAAGTGCATTGGCAACATCTGTTCCTGTTATTTCCCCTTTTTTAGAATTCCATGTACAGAAGTTGGTTACACCGTCTTTATTTAAACCTAATTTTAAATTTGTCTGTCCGTAAAAAGAATAGAGATACCAGCCGGAAGACCAGTCCATTGCAAATTTTTTCTTATTCTTAGCTGCTATGCTTAAGATTTTATCAAGGGATTTTACGTCTTCTTCACTTAAATATTCTTTATTATAGTATAAGAAATATCCGTTATCAGCAGTTATAGGGTATCCATATATTTTATCATAAATAGTTACTGCATTTACGGATGCTTCAAGATTGTTATTCCTGATTTCATCCGGGTTCAGTACTGGAGAGGCAGCACCACCCGCTACTATGGACTGTATATCACCATCCGTTGTTGTATATACATCAGCAGCATTTAATACATCTCCTAACAAAGCGCCACGGCACTGTCCTTCAATTACAGGTTTCCAGTTAATTGTAATATCTGCCTTATCTGAATTTTCCTTTATGAAATTTTCTGTAACAACAGCAATATAGTCCCTGTCTTCTTCACCTGCCCATAAGGAAAGCGTAACTTTTTCTTTGCCCTGGTTCTGGCTTTCCTCTTTTTTTGTCCCTTCAGAAGATGTGTCTTTTGTGGATGTTTTTTTGCCACAGCCTGAAAGTAAAAGACTTATAGCAGAAACAGCCAGAAGACATTTTATTAGATTTTTACCCATACTAGTTCCTCCTTAATTTTATAATTTTATTTCCCTGTATGGCATCTGCCGTTTAAGGGATGGCAGAGCATAATAGCTAAAATGCACAAATAATTCCGGGGTGCATGGATAACTTTAGTATAATTTTACTACATTTCTACAGATTAAACAATCTAAAAATAAGAAAAATCTTTTTGTTTTTAATATTTTTTAAGCAATACCAGAAGAATCACATCCGTTTCATAAATTCCTGTACAATAAACTGTATGCAGGATAGTTTCCAGTTTAT
>CAJTRU010000106.1 GCA_910579085.1 uncultured Lachnospiraceae bacterium
CCGCTGGTGCTTAAATCTGGTCTTTTCAGATTTTATGCACCATTGCGTGCTTCATTCAAGCGGAAGCGTGCCGCTGTTAAAAACACTTTGAAATTGCCAGGGCAGCAAACAACCATATATCCATCACAGCAAACACACCCTACATCCCTGGCAAACCACAGACAAGTTTTACTGCCTCTTCCACTACCTGCTGCCGCACTTCATTCCGGTTTCCTTTAAAGCAGTATTTCCTTACATCTGGTGTTCCCTTATAATACACACATATATAAACTGTCCCTGCTGGTGTTCCGTCTTCTGCTGTCCCAGGCCCTGCATAACCTGTTGTTGCCACTGTTATATCTGAACCCGACAGTTTTGCTGTCCCTTCTGCCATCTGTATTGCCACAACGCTGCTTACAGCAGTATATTCTTCCAGGTCTGCTTTACTTACACCTAGCACTTTATGTTTTACTGCATCTGAATAAGTGACATACCCTTCCTCAAACACTTCTGAAGCTCCAGATACACCAACAATACATGATGCAAGCAGGCCACCTGTTAATGACTCAGCCGTTGAAATATGAAGCCCCCGTTTTTTTAACAGTTTTACAACCTTTTCTGCATTTTCCATAAGCTGCCCCTTTTCTTACATATTTCCATCCTGCATTATCTTCCAGTTCTTTGCCAGATAGTCTGCAAGCGACACTACTGTTAATATTATAGCAGCATATATAAATATAAATTCTATGGTATTTATTACTGTACCATCAAAATCCACTATCAGCAGCACTGACATAACCATCTGTGTTACTGTCTTAACTTTGCCCCACCAGCTTGCCGCAAGGACTACGCCTGCGTCTGATGCTACAAGCCTGAAACCGCTTATTATAAATTCCCTGCTTATTATAATTATAACACCCCATACTGGCATGGGGTTATTTGGTATTGAAACAAAACATATAAGTGCAGAACATACTAAAAGTTTATCTGCCAGCGGGTCCATAAATTTGCCAAAGTTTGATACAAGGTTATACTTACGTGCTATATAGCCATCTAATGTGTCTGTAATACTTGCCACTATAAATATAACAGCAGCTATGTAATTTGAATATTTTACAACATCTGTAAGCATAAAAAATACAAAGAAAGGAATCATAATTATACGAAGCATTGTAATTTTATTAGGTAAATTCATAAAAACCTCCCATGCCGCTTAAAATGGCATAAACAGAGATAAAAAATGCTGTTATTCCCATTATGCATTTCTGCATCCTGGGAATGTTTTCCAGCCTATCCCTTTTTCAATTTACAACATCACCCACCAGGTCATATCCGTCTGAACCTGTAATTTTTGCTTTTATAAAGTCCCCTGACATAAGCTGCCAGTCTGTTTTTACAAAAACATACCCGTCCACATCTGGCGCATCCATATATGTCCTGCATATATAAACACCATCCTCTGGAAGATAGCCATCAACAATTACATCCATCTCTTTGCCAGCCAGTGGCTTGTTTTTTTCAAATGCCACCTGCTGTTGTATCTCCATTATCTCATTACGCCTTGCCTCTTTTATTTCTTCTGGCACCTGTCCCTGCATCTCTGCGGCAGGAGTATCCTCTTCCTGCGAATAAGTAAATACACCAAGCCTGTCAAATTTTATCTTCTGGACAAATTCCTTTAATTCCCTGAATTCCTCTTCTGTTTCTCCTGGAAAACCTGTAATAATTGTTGTCCTTAGAACTATATCTGGTATATTGCTGCGGAGTTTTTCTATTATTGATATTAGCTGTGCACTGTCTGTCCGCCTTCCCATACGCTTTAATACACTGTCTGAACCATGCTGTACAGGAATATCAAGATAATGGCACACTTTTGGCAGTTCTTTTATTGCACTGATAAGGCTGTCTGTTATTTCTTCAGGGTAACAGTATAAAATCCTTATCCACTTAAGCCCGTCTATTCCAGAAAGCTTCCTTAACAGTTCTGGAAGGCTTTTCTTCTTATAAATATCCTCACCATAAAGAGTAGTTTCCTGTGCTACAAGTATAATTTCCTTTATCCCGTTTGCTACAAGGTTTTCTGCCTGTTTTACGAGGTTCTCTACAGGTATGCTTCTGTAACTGCCCCTTACTTTAGGAATAATACAATAAGTACAGCATTTGTTGCAGCCCTCTGCAATTTTAAGGTATGCATACCCTCCCCCGTTCATTGCTTCCCTGTCTGTGTATGGTTCTGGCAGGTAATCAATGCTTTTAAGCTTTTCTATAGGCGTTTCCCTGCCAGAAGCAGTTCCGTCCAGTGCAAGCTTAATAGTTTCTACAAGTTCCTCATAAGCTGTTGTGCCAATAATAATATCAACTTCCGGCAGTTCTTTCTTTATTTCCTCATGGTAACGCTGGGCAAGGCAGCCTGCTGCAACAAGCAGCCTGCATTTCCCTTCTTCTTTATAAGCAGCCATTTCAAGAAGCGTATTTATACTTTCTTCTTTTGCATCACCAATAAAACAGCATGTATTTACAACAATGACGTCTGCTTCATCTGCATTATACACTATATTATACCCTGGCTGCCTTAATGATGTTACCATCATTTCACTGTCAACCAGGTTTTTATCACATCCAAGTGAAATAAAACAAATATCCACGCTGATAACCAGCCTTTCTAATTTTTATATATAAGCTTCCTGTAACTTATCCTGTGGTATAATTCCTGTTTAACCCCTGTCCTTTAATCCAGCAGAATAAACGCAGTTATTCATAAGCATTGCAATTGTCATAGGCCCTACACCGCCTGGTACTGGTGTTATTGCCCCTGCTTTTTCCACTGCACTTTCAAAGTCAACATCACCACAGAGTTTACCATTCTCATCCCTGTCCATGCCTACATCAATAACAGCCGCACCCTCTTTAATATAGTCTGCTGTAATAAACTTTGCTTTTCCTATTGCTACAACAAGTATATCTGCCCTTTTTGCTACTTCTTTTAAATCTGCTGTATGGGAATGGCATACTGTAACCGTACCATTTTCACGTAATAAAAGCATGGAAACAGGCTTTCCTACAATATTGCTTCTGCCAATAATAACACATTCCTTGCCATCTATCTGTATATTATAACGTTTTAAAAGCTCTATAATACCTGCTGGCGTGCATGATACAAAACCTGGTTCACCTATGCTTAATGCCCCAACACTCTGTGGGTGGAAACCATCCACATCTTTTGCAGGGCTTATTGCCTGTATAATCCTGTCCTCATCAATATGCTTTGGAAGAGGAAGCTGTACAAGTATTCCGTCTACATCATCCCTGCCATTTAATGAATGTACAAGCTCAAGAAGCTCCTCTTCTGTAGTTTCTTCTGGTATTTCATATGCAAGCGAACGTATGCCTGTATATTCACATGCTTTCTTTTTATTGCCTACATATACGGTAGATGCAGGGTCATTTCCAACCTGTATAACAGCAAGGGTAGTTTCAATTCCTTTTGCCTTTAAAGCTGCTACCTTTTCTTTTACCTCGTCCTTTATTTCCTGTGAAACTTTCTTTCCATCTATAATTATTGCCATATATTTCCTCCTGTTTACAAATCCTGCAAAATATTAGTAAAAAATTTATATTGTGCGGATACTGCCGTATACTTACACATTAAATATACTGCCGCCTACAAACTCACGTAGCAGTGAATTTTTAGGTATATCCTGGCTGTTTATCCCTATAAAGTAATCAAGGAATTTTAAAAACCTTTTTGCCTCTATATATTCTGGCACATCTTTTGGTATTCCAAATAAAAGCGCTTCTGCATATGGTTTTAAAACTGCAAGTTCATATATAAGTGATGAATTAAACATTACATCTGCTTCTTCCTGGAATGGGAATATATACCTGTCTTCACCTCTTCTTACAGAAGGCCACATCGCTATTGTATGTGCAGCATCTGTGCCTCTTGTACGTGCATCCCTTACCATCCTTCTTATAAGCCTGCCATCTGTTGTAGAAATCCTGTTATGTTCATCAATATTTAACTGTGCAAGTGCACTTATATATATTTTAAATTTGCTTTCCTTTGGCAAAGAATATGAAAGTGCATCATTAAGCCCATGTATGCCTTCTATTACAAAGATGCCGTCATGGCCAAGTTTCATAAAGTTTCCTTTATATTCACGCTCACCTTTAAGGAAATTAAACTCTGGAAGCTCTGCTGTCCCTCCGTTTAACATTGTTACCATATCTTTATTAAAAAGGCTGGTATCTATTGCGCCAAGACATTCAAAATCATAGTTGCCATTTTCATCTTTTGGTGTATCCTTCCGGTCTTTAAAATAATTATCAAGCGATATTAACTGCGGTTTTATGCCAAATGTCTGGAGCTGTACTGACAGCCTGTGTGAAAATGAAGTTTTGCCAGAAGAAGAAGGCCCTGCTATCATTATAAACTTTTTGCTTCTGTCTGATGCTATGGTTTCTGCTATTTTGGCAATTTTTTTCTCCTGTAACGCCTCCTGTACAAGTACCAGGTCCATTGCCCTGCCTTGTGATATAATTTTATTCAGCGCACCAACAGTATCTGCACCCGCCATTTTGCCCCATCCGCTTGACTCCTGTAATGTCCTGAAAAGCTTTGGCTGCGGCTTAAACCCTCCAAGTACGTCAGGTGTCTTCCTGTTTGGCATATTTATAACAAATCCTTTGTCATAAAGCTGTAAACTAAAATACTTTAAAATACCTGTGGATGCTGGCATATACCCATAATAATAATCCTCAAACCCATCTAATGTGTATATATTTACTTTAGAAACACGCCTGTACTCAAAAAGTTCTTTCTTATCATGCATACCATAATCTTCAAAGATACTTATTGCATCTTCTGTGTCAATGGAACGCTTTCCTATTGGCAAATCCTTTTCCACAAGCACATGCATTCTCTCTTCCACATCAAGAAGCAGTTTTTCTGTAAGTTCTATGCCCTCAGTTTCACAGTAAATACTGTCACTTATTGCATGTTTTACAAATATGTTTTTAAGGCTTTCCCCTGCAATATCATAAAATGCCTTTAACATAAGCAGGGTTACGCCTCTTATATAGGTTTTATGCCCACTGTCATATGAAGTATCTAAAAAAGCCACCTCACAGTCCTGGCTTATGCGTTTGTTAAGCTCCATAAGCTTGCCGCCGCACCTTGCAAGTATTATGTCATAATCACATATACCCTTATATTCTTCCGCCAGTTCCCCATATGTAATATTGTCATCATATTCTTTTGCCACACCATTTACTTTAACTTTTACCATTTATATGCCCCATCTTTCTTTGTTCCAGATGCCTTTTTAACTAAAGCACTAATACAGAGTTTAGAAGTTTATTTTAAAAAGAATACCCTTTATCATATTGTATTCTTTTAAAAGTGTGCTTTTCCTTTCTTCCTGTGCCATGCTTTTATTATCCACCTGCTGCCCGAAACCGTCTAATACTGATTTTATGCGTTTCTGCTCTTTAACCAGGAATTCCGCCAGAACGGGGTTCTTGTGTTTTATTAAATACCCGCCATATATATAAAAGGCTTCGTCATTATACTGTTCTTTTCCTGGCACAGCCCTTATAACTACATAAAACTTACCATTGTCTTTTACCATGTCCTCATGCACAATTTTAAACCCGTTTCCATGCAGGAAATGGCGTACAAGATATATTTCTGACTGCGGGGAAAGTACAAGTTCTTTTGCAGATTTAGTTACACCCAGGCTTTCTTCCAGTATTTTCGTAACCAGCGCACCACCCATGCCGCTTATTAATATTGTATCTGCTTCATTCTCTGCAAGCTCCTTTGCACCATCAGAAAGCCTTGTTGTGATACAATGTGCAAGCCCTGCTTCTTCTATATGCTGCTTTGCCCTTTTTAAAGGTTCTTTGTTAATATCCATTGCTACAGCGCCTTCAACAAGCTTTCTTTCCACAAGGCATATGGACGTAAATGCATGGTCGCATCCAATGTCTGCAACTATACCGCCAGATTGGACATTGGAAATAATGCACTCCAGCCTTTCAGGAATTTTTATATTACTCAAGATAATCCTTAAGCTTACGGCTGCGGCTAGGATGCCTTAATTTGCGCAGCGCTTTGGCTTCTATCTGGCGGATGCGCTCACGTGTTACCTTAAATTCCTTGCCAACTTCTTCCAGTGTCCTTGCACGCCCGTCTTCAAGCCCGAAACGGAGTTTTAAAACTTTCTGTTCCCTTTCAGTAAGAGTCCCTAACACTTCTTCAAGCTGCTCCCTTAAAAGGGTAAATGCTGCTGCTTCTGCTGGTACTGGCACATTGTCATCCTGTATAAAGTCACCCAGGTGGCTGTCCTCTTCTTCACCTATAGGCGTTTCAAGGGAAACCGGTTCAAGGGAAATCTTCTGTATTTCACGTACCCTGTCTACAGGCATATTCATATATTTTGCAATTTCCTCTGGATAAGGCTCACGTCCGAGTTCTTGTAAAAGCTGTCTCTGTACCCTTACAAATTTATTGATTGTTTCAACCATATGGACTGGAATACGTATAGTCCTTGCCTGGTCAGCTATGGCTCTTGTAATAGCCTGGCGTATCCACCAGGTAGCATAAGTGCTGAACTTAAATCCTTTTCTATAATCAAACTTCTCTACTGCCTTAATAAGCCCTAAATTTCCTTCCTGTATTAAGTCAAGGAATAACATGCCACGGCCAACATACCTTTTAGCAATGCTTACAACAAGACGGAGGTTTGCTTCTGCAAGTTTTTTCTTGGCTTCCATATCACCTGCTTCCATCCTGTTAGCAAGTTCAACCTCTTCCTCCGCAGAAAGCAGCGGCACTTTTCCTATCTCTTTCAAGTACATGCGTACAGGGTCTTCTATGCTTACACCGTCAGGAACTGACAAATCAATATTTTCTATTTCTTCTTCATCAGGCACTTCCCCGCTTGCTTCAAGCTCAAGTATCATGTCGTCATCTGTATCCTTGTCATCAGATATCCTTAAGACATCTACCCCGCTTGCTTCAAGGAATTCTATTACTTTTTCTGTCTTTTCCTCATCTAATTCCACATCTGCAAGGAAATTATTTATCTCTGCAAGTTCAAGCACATTCCTTTTACTTTTAGCAAGTTCTTTAAGTGCTATAAGCTTCCTCTGGAATCTCTTCTTCTCCTCCTCAACTGCTTCTGGTGTTTTCTTTGCAGCAGCTTTTGTGGATTTTGTGCCCCTGCTTTGTACTCTTTTTTTATTTCCAGCAGCAGCCTTTTCAGTTGTACTATTTGCTTGTTTTTTAATATCTTTTGCTGGTTCTCTTCCTGTTGCCATAGTGTTCCTTCCTTTCTTATCCTTACGCTATACTTTAACCATCTTTCAGATAAATATGCAATTTTGCTGGTGTTTGCAGCGCTTTCTTCTCTTGTATAAGGCTTTTTAACTCATTAAGGTCTGCCAGCTCCCTTGTACGCTTGTCTATGCTGTACTCTTTTATACGTATTACCAGTTCATTAAG
This sequence comes from uncultured Lachnospiraceae bacterium, assembly GCA_910579085.1. Classification (GTDB taxonomy): domain Bacteria; phylum Bacillota; class Clostridia; order Lachnospirales; family Lachnospiraceae; genus Butyribacter. Next base: position 7,487 of record CAJTRU010000106.1, read on the forward strand.
CGCTTTTTCAAGTTCTTCATCACCCAGTCTGGCAGCAAATCCCGTCTGGAACATATCTGCCACTGTATTTTGTACATCTGCTTCACTAAAATTATTTATAATCCTTGCTGGCACAACCTCTCCTGAAGCAAGCTGCCTGTAAAGCATCTGTGCCACCTGCCTGTATGGCTCGCCAAAATAATCTTCTTCCCGCACAATCTCTTTTACCTGGTTAAATATACCAGGCCTTTCTATTATTAATGAAAGCAGGAGCTTGTACGAATACCCTATCCCCTGGTTTTTTGTATTATTAACCGCCCTGTTTATGGAATTTACAGGTGCTGTTCCTGCACCCTGGCTTCCTGCCATGCTTGTCCCATAGCGTACTACAAGGCTTTTTAAATCATCACGCCTCAGGGAATATTTTGCTGCCACTGCTTCAAGATAATTTTCACGCTGTACTTTGTCCTCAAACTCCAGAAGCATTTTTGCAACAGCATGGTAAAATTTTGTATTCTGTTCCGGGTCAGTGGTATCATATTCCTTTCTTGCAATGCCTGTCTCAAAAAAGAAACTGTTCTCTGCACTATCCATACGCTTCTGGAATTCATCTGCCCCAAGCCCTTTTATAAACTCATCTGGGTCTTTGTAAGGCTCCATATGGATTATACGTGCATTAATACCTGCCTGCCTTAGCATTGGCACTGCCCTTAATGCGGCTTTCTGCCCAGCCTGGTCACTATCATATGTAAGAAGCACTTCATCTGTATATCTCTTTATAATTCCAGCCTGCTGTATTGTAAATGCAGTCCCAAGTGACGCAACTGCGTTGGCAAACCCTGCCTGGTGCAATGCAATTACATCCATATACCCCTCACAAAGTATCATATTCTTATTCTTGCCAAGCTTTGCATAATTAAGCCCAAAAAGATTTCTGCTTTTGTCAAACAGCTTTGTTTCGGGTGAATTAAGGTATTTTGGCTTTGCATCACCCATAACCCTGCCGCCAAAACCTATAACCCTGCTGTTTACATCCATTATTGGAAATATAACCCTGTTAAAAAACTTGTCATAAACAGAACGCTCATCCATTTTAAAAAGCCCTGTTTCCTTAAGGATATCATCCTTGTAACCTTCGTGCTTAAGGAACTGGTAAAGGCTGCTTCCACCCTGGCCCGCATATCCAAGCCCGAAATGTCTTATGGTTTCATCAGAAAGCCCTCTTGATTTAAGATATTCATAACCAGTTTTCCCCTGTGGTGATTTAAGCATGGCATAATAATAACTGCCTGCTTTCCTGTTTATTTCAAGAAGCTGCATCCTTATGCTTTCCTGCTCCTTATGCTGGCTGTCCATTTCAATTTTTTTAAGCGTTATACCTGCCCTTTGTGCAAGTGATTCAAGCGCTTCAGGGAATGTATAATTCTCATATTCCATAACAAATGTTATTACATTGCCTCCTGCACCACATCCAAAGCATTTATACATCTGCCTTGCCTGGTTTACAGAAAAAGAGGGGGTCTTTTCATTATGGAACGGGCACAAACCTGTATAACTGCCACCAGAACGCTTAAGTTTTACATAACTGCCAATAACATTTACTATATCATTAGCCGCCCTTACTTCCTCAATCTGTTCCTCCGTATACCATGACATAAACCACACCCCTTTCCATTTAATTATTGTCTGTAAGCGGCATATGCAATAATTAGCCAGAAACCCGTCTAATATACTTATTCGACGCCAGTTCCCTATTTCCTTTATTTATTAAAATATATTTTTAAATATTATAACTGTAAACTATGTTGCAGAAAAATCCCCTCAGGCATATGGTGGTACAGGGATGTTTCCCTTGCAATAATATCTATTGCTGGTGGTTTTGTATGGTCACACGGACGGTTTCTGTGCCAGAGCCAGAATATTCCATAAAAGGGCACGCTTCCGCTACGATAACCCACGCAGCGGCACATAAAGCCCATATATTATTTAT
>CAJTRU010000107.1:0-7281 GCA_910579085.1 uncultured Lachnospiraceae bacterium
TTTTCCTTTAAAGCATATTTTTTAGGCATTTTTTGCTTAAGTTCGCACTTATGGGGGAAGGCGGTAGTAATACCGCTGACCTACCCGACCAGTTAATTGAAAACAAACAGAAATTCATAAGCCAGATAATGACAAGCAAAAGCCCTGTAAGAAGCTGCCACGATGTGGATGAAAGCGTTTTAAGTTTTGCGGAGGTAAAGGCACTTGCGGCAGGTAATTCAAATATAAAAGAAAAAATGGACTTAGATATCCAGGTCACAAAACTGAAACTTTTAAAAGCAGAACACGCAAGCCAGAAATACAGGCTTGAAGATGACATTTCTAAAAACCTGCCTAAAAAGATAGCAGCACTTAAAGGACAGTTAGAAGGGTACAGGGCTGATATACAGATGTATAAGGAAAACAAACCTGCAGGCAAAGACAGTTTTTCTATGGAACTGGATGGGAAGATTTATACAGATAAAAAAGAAGCAGGGGCAGCACTGGTGGGGATATGCAGGGGCACTAAAATCCCAGGGGACGGGCTTTACATCGGGGAGTACCAGGGGTTCAGGATGTCACTGCATTACAAGGCATCATATGCAGGTTTCAGTATCAGCTTAACAGGGAAAATAAGCCATAATGTAGAAATTGGCTCTGATATATTTGGAAATATACAGAGGATAAACAATGTACTGGAAGGGATGGGGAAGCATATGGAAGAAACAGGACGCAGCCTTGAAGAAGCAGGACACCAGCTTGAAACTGCAAAACGTGAAGTTGTGAAACCGTTCAGGTATGAAAAAGAACTTACAGAAAAACTTGCAAGGCTTAATGAGCTGGATGTACTGTTAAATATTGATGGCAGTGCCAGCAGTATTGGGGAAGGGAATATTGAAGAAAATACAGGGGATAACAGGACAGGGAATGGGAATATAGTAAAAAACAGCAGGGCAGAAGATGACAGAAGGACAGATGGAAATGGAAGTAAGCATACCACAATGAAAGAAAGGATTGCCATTGCAAAAGAAAAAGCAGGAAGGAACGGGGACATAGAAAATAAAACAGCATCAAAAAGCAGGGCTTCTGAGGAAACCCTGTAACAATCCCTTAAAAACAGTTTATTTATTTTTTCTCTGGAGGACAGAAAACAAGAAGGTCTTCTATATTACATTCCAGCACAGTGCAGAGTTTGCACAGGACAAACACATCAAGCCTGGTTATGTTGTTATTACAGTAATTGTCAACCTGTTTCCAGTTCATTTCTGCTTTATATGAAAGTTTGTTCCTGCTAAGCCCTTTCTGCTGTAAAAGTTCTTTAAGGCGGATTTCCAGATGCCCGTAATCTTCGTCCATTCACTACCCCTTGTAATTATAATATTTTTGTTATGCTTGTTTTTTTATTATATACTTGGTATAGTGTTTTTATAACCTGTTACAAGTATTATAATACTTGTAACAGGAACATAAGTTTATTAACAGGCACAGGGCTATATATTGCCATCATGTCTGTCTGGTACAAATTCAGCAATGTCATCAAGGGTAAAGCCATCACCCAGAATATTTAATATCATATTAAGGGTATGTGTTGTTACAGACTGGTTCTCTTTTAACCTTTGTATCTGTGACCTGCTTATGCCATAGTATTTATACAGTTTATACTGGCTTATGCCATTATTTTTAAGGGTCTGGAAAAGTTTATCAAATTTTATCATGGCTGTAACTTCCTTTTTTTGTTATATTGCTTATTTCCAATTATGCCCTTATAATGGAGATTATTAATAGTTTCTAAAATCGGAGATGGATTTACAGGAATGGAAATAACTTTAGGAAAATGTATGGAGGGAAACATGAGGAAACAGGCTTTTATAACAGAAGAGGAAAGCAGGAAATGCAGGAAAGTTGCTGAGGTATTTACACAAGTGTATGAAAATGATGGTACAGCAGTCCTTGATGCTGGAAGGTATGGTTTTGTGAAATTACAGTATTACAATATCCATAATGGTTTTGACTGTGTAACAACATATACAGACAGCAGGGAACTTTTTAACAGTTTGTGGGAGGACTGGCTGTATATAAATCTTCTAAAACAAATAGAAACACCAGAAATGGAAAATATGGGATATAATGAAATTATCAGAAGGCTGCCACAGGAAAAACAGGCAGAACTGCTGGAAAGGAAAGAATATTTCCTTCAAAAATGCAGTATATAAGCATAATTTTTTTAATAATAAATAATACTGGGTAATCCTTGAATAAAAGGCAGTTTTTTTATATAATAGGGACAGGACATTACAAAACAGAAAGGAAAAAGCATAATGCAGGGAAAAGTTAAAGGCAATGTAAAGGACAGTATTTTCTGTAACCTGTTCAGGATTAAGAGATACCTGTTGCAGCTGTACCAGGCACTCCACCCGGAAGATGCCGGGATGACAGAGGAGGGGCTTGAAAATGTCACAATAAACCATGTATTTACCAATGGCATATACAATGACCTGTGTTTTACAGCAGGGGGCAGGTTAATATTAATGCTGGAGGCACAGTCCACATGGAGTGTGAATGTCATTATAAGGATGTTTATATACCTGGCACAGACATACCATGAATATTTCAAAGGGAACAGCATAAACCTGTATGGCAGTAAAAAAGCTGTAATGCCAGAACCTGAACTGTATGTGGTTTATACAGGGGACAGGAAAAAACGGCAGGAATACATATCACTTTCAGAAGAATATTTTGGTGGGAAAAATACAAACATTGAATTAAAAGCAAAGGTAATTTATGGTGGCAAGGGGAATGATATACTGGAACAGTATATAAAATTTACAAAGGTGTATAACGGGCAGGTAAAAGAACATGGCAGGACTAAGAAAGCAGTCATTGAAACAATCCGTATATGCAAAAATGAAAACCTGCTTAAAGAATACCTTGAAAGCAGGGAAAAGGAGGTTGTTGGCATTATGATGGCATTATTTGACCAGGAAGAGGTATTTGATACTTATGTTAAAAGTGAAAGAAAGGAAGCAGCAAGGGAGACAGCTAAAAAAATGGCTATAGAACTTTTAAAAACTGGTAAATGTTCTATAAATGATATAAGGGGGATTGCACCACAATTAGATGAAGAGGATATCATAGAAATAGAACAGGAATTTACGCAGATGATGTAAGGCTTAATATAATTGGTTAATAAGTTTTGTTATGATTTATAGTAACCTATTAGAAAAAATAACATAATACAATCATATATAAAATTTCATTTAATTTGTTTTTTATTATAGCAAGTTAATATAGGCGTTTTTATGTTTTATAAAAATATAAATCTTTGTTAAATAGTATAAAACAGATTGTGTATTTTTAAAAAATTGCTACTTTTAATGGTAATAAAATTTTAGGAAAGCATGGAAGTTTGTATTGACTGGCTTTTTAGAATTTAGTAATAGCTGTTAAGTAGTTTTAAGGAAAATTTTGTTAATACAACTTACAAACTTAAACTTACAATTATTTTTAGATATAACTAGCTGTACAGTTATGATAAAATTAATTAATTATCTGCAAAAATTTATCAGTAATATAAAACGAAGCCATATTTCTTCTTGAAGAAGCATTTATTAATATGTTTTTTTTCTAAGAAGAAGCATGGCTTTGCTTAATATTATGAAAATGTACCATCAGGACTACATGTAAGGGTTACTGTTTTATGTATAGTGTCATAAACAGTTGAATTTTTCGTAAGTTTTGCTGTTACGGAAGCAATTGCCTTGTTTCCGCTTTTACTTGCAGATTTATTTGAAAGTTTCCAGTATTCATAATATGATACAGCAGATGCTTCTGATTTTGTGCACTTAGCTGAACCATTTCCATATGTAAAAGTTCCTTTTACTTGTATAGACCACATAAGTTCATTGGAGTTATTATAATATTCTGTTGTTTTAGTTTTTGTTACAGTTTTAGTTTTTGACATTACATTTATACCATATGAGGTGTCTGGTATAACATCTGTAAAAAAGGTGACTGTATAACTTCCATTATCAAAATACTCAATCTGTTTATTAGTATTTTGTTTTGTCTGGGAATAAACAGATGTGCAGGTAATTTGTGAAAATAACAGTGCTGTAAGGAATAAAGTAAAGATTTTTTTCATTTTTATTTCCCCTTTCTTATTTAATGATAGTTTTTTCATGTGTGACAATACCTTGGTGTATTTCATGGTATAGCCTTATGTTAATACTTGTACTGATGGCGAAACCAGCCAGAGTAAGTATTAATATACAATAAATACAAAAACGTATAATTCTCGTTGTACGGATTTTTTGCATAATATATCCGGTATCTGCCCCTTCATAGTATTCGGTTACTATATCTATGGGAGTTCCAAAAGTTTGTTGTAATTCATCATAAGTAATATCTGGTTTCATTTCATTTAGTTCTGTAATGCGTATTTTATAGTCCTTTATAAGCCTCTTCTCTTGATGGTCTCCAGATGGAATAACTGATTTAATATCCCTGTAATATTTTTTGGCATCTTTATTCATTGGACTTCCTCCAGTTTTGAAAAATCAAAGTGTAGAATTTTTTCAATACTTTTAGTAACCTGGTAATAATCTTTTAATAACTGTTCCAGACGTTTCTCACCCTCTGGCTCAATATGGTAGTAAACTTTAACCAGGCGTTTTCCTGTCTGTTTTTTATAATCTGAGATGTATTTGTTATCAATCATCTTATAAAATGCTGGGTATAGTGAGCCTTCTGGAAATGATAAATCCCCATCAGAAAGCCTGGTAATATATTGTGAAATCTGATATGCATAGCAGTCACCATAATATTTCAGGATATGCAGTACTACCAGTTCACAAGACCCGCTTTTAAAGCTGTTTCTTGTTGCCATAATTTTCCTCCTATATATAGTTATAACACAAAATCAGAAAAAGTAAATACCTATTTTATCTAAATAGTTATTGGCAAAAATAATTAAAAAGTATATAGTAAGTATTGTACCAGACAGGGTGTTGTAAAAAGAAGGAAACATATACTGGCTGGATATGTAACCATACATTATACGAAGGGAATAATAAATTGAAGTTGTTCCTATGTATCATTATTAATTTAAGGCTGGAAGGCTTATATGTAAGAAAGGTGGGATTTAATGTAAAAGATACATAAAAAATTAAAAGAAGCGCTCTTTCCATGTAGCAGAAACCATTTCCTGCTGGTACTGGAAATATGGTTATGCCTTATGCCAGATGGCATTTAGAAAAGAACGCAAAATAAAAATCCAATTTTATTGTACTATAAAAAATATTAACAGTAAAGAGTAAAATTCTAGATATAATGGGAGGATAAAAAATGGTAGTTACTAATAAAACAGATACAGGAATAATATCAGGTTCATATGCAACACAAAATATACCAGCAAAATTATCTGGAAATGAAGGGTTAAAAGAAAAACTTGTTCCAGATTCCAATACAGGTGAAGTTGTTTTAAATTTAAGTTATGAGGGAAAACTTCTGGCACAGAAAGAATTAGCAGATACAACTGAAACCAGAAGTGCCAAATTAAATGCCACACAACAGAAAATGATTGAAAACTTAAAAAATGACACTTCCCTTGGACTAAGTAAACAGAAAAAGAATGCTATGGTAATGGCGGCAGAAAGAATGTTCCAGGAAGGTTATGAAGTTAAATTTGTTGCTGGATTGTTAGGGAATATCCAGAATGAAGGGGTAGCAGGGAAATTTGAGAGTTCCGCATACATATCACACCCTGAACAAGAGCCTGCTTATTTGAAATATATGGATGAGCATTTTAATTACAGAAAAGAATTTTCAGGAAAATCTATTAGTGATGTAGGAATTACAAAAGCAATTGAGCTTCAGGAAAAGGCGGAAAAAAGTGGCTTCAAAGGAAAGTTTGGGCTTGGTATGATATAATGGACAGGAGGACGTACATCTGGTTTGCTTGATTCATATAAGAAATATTGTAAAAATGACAAGCCTACAGCGGCTGAATGTGCTAAAGCAGAAGTAAATTATATGGTAGATGAGCTAAAAGGTAAATATGCATCTGTTTATAAAGAGTGGAAAAACAGTAAAGATAAGAGCGCAGAAAATGCAGGAAGTATTATTTGTAAGAAATATGAAGTACCAGCTGATACAGAAAACCAGGCAAAGTTAAGGGCAAAAAATGCATTGCGTATTTATAATGTAATGAAAAAATAAATTATCTGTGTTATTCTATAAAATATTGTAAATACAAAAATAAAACAATCTGGAAAACGGTTATAAGACAACATAGCATGTTGTCTTATAATTGTTATAAATAGTAAAAGGAGGTTAAAAAGGAATTGAAACGTAGATATATTGCAAGTCTGCTTTGTGTTTGTTTATTATTATGTAATTTAAGCATGATACCAGGAAGATATGCACAAGCTGAAAAAGTCCATCTTACAAGTAAAGAAGTTACTATTATTAAAGGACAATATGCTTTTATTGGATTAAAAGGAACAGATTCTAAGGTTAAGTGGAGGGTGGCAGGAGGGAATATAAAAATTCATGAAACTAATAAAAGTTCTGGCAAGACATGGTCATATTGTTATATCAAAGCTGTAAAGACAGGTACAGGGACATTAAAATGTATAGTAAATAACAAGGTATTAAAGTGCAGGGTTAATGTGTTGTCTAAATCAGCATTTATTGGGGATTTTTCTGATGATGCAGGTGAGGTATACCTGGATGTTTTTAAAAGTGGTAAGAAATATGTGGCTTTTTACAGCCAGTTCCGGTTAGCAAAACTGGACTGGCTGGAAGGGACTGTTAAGAATGGTATTTTAACTTTAAATGGCAGGGATTCAGCAGATAAACCAATTACAGTTACTTTATCATGTAAAGGTAATAAACGGATATTTACTTTTAAGAAAACGACGTGGGAATATTTTACGCAAGGCAGTACCATTGCATTAAAAAAATGCAAAGGAAAGGATGGGTATGAAAACGCTTTACATGGGTTTGAGCTTTATTATAATGCCTATATCTGAGAAATAATTTTATTGGATTTGAAATTCTTTTGTATATGAATTTAATATTATAGAAATAAAATAAACAAGTATATGGACATAAAGAAACGTACATTGCTATTTATAACCATTTAATTTAAGATACTGTTAAAAAAATAAACCCTATTTATATAAAAACCAATTTTATTTTTAAACCTGCCCAGTTTAAATTACAATGTAATGATGAGGTTTTAACTTAAGCGGGGCAGGTTATTAAAGTTAATACTAAACTTTCTATGGTTAATACTAATTT
>CAJTRU010000107.1:7291-9214 GCA_910579085.1 uncultured Lachnospiraceae bacterium
GGATAAAATATATTGTAATATGTTTTTCTGTCTGGAATTGTTGTAAATAAATTGCAGTTAGTAAGTTACTAAAGACTAAATAAATCAAAAACATCTTGATGGTATTAAAGTTCATTAAAATTTTTAGTTTTTTCTTTATTTAGTTTTTTGTAGTATATATTCATGTATTGGGTCAGAGTATCTTTTAAATATTCCAGTTCTTTTATTTCCTTAATTTGTTTTTTATATCCATTAGAAAGGGCATCTCTTTTATTTTCCATTGCAATATAATCTTTTTTTACTTCTTCAGGATTAACTTTTACTGGATTTAACCCCATCCGTTCCAGACCGTTTTTTGCACCATCATACAACATAAGCTGTGTTTCATATTTGCGGAATACTGCATCTTTATTTTTAGATTTATAATATTTCATATTGTAAGGTTTGTTTTCTGTATACTGTTCTGCATATTTAAGGGTTAATGCCTGTTCCCTCATTTTTCTTTCCAAAGAAATAATGCTGCTTTTTGTATATCCTGCCCTGCCAGATAAGACAGTAACCTGTTCTTCCAGTTCTTCTAATGACTGGAAGCCTTTTTCATTTAAGGCAGCATAAGCCTGTGCTGCAAATTTGAGGTTTTGTTTGTCTGCCCATTTTTTAAGTCCAGGGTTTTCTTCATATTTCTGGATGCCGAATGTATTGATAAGGCGGCGTATGCTTTTGCCATGTAACATTTTGCCAGCACGTTCTTTAGCCTTGTTTTCTATGCGTTCTTTACTGCGTTCTTTTGTGTAATTCCTGTCTAAAGTTTTACTGCGTCCCCTTATAAAATACTTTTGTCCCTTTGCCCTGAATTTAATATATTTTCCAGAATTAACAAGCCCTGCATTTTGTATTTCATATCCTTTTGCTTCCATTACTGATATAAATTCTTCATAAGACAAGGCATTTTTAATGGTTTCATTGATGTCAGTTTTAAGCCTGGCTTTCCATGAACTGCCTTTATTGTATTCCTGCCATTCTTTGTAGGATTTGCCTTTTTTGTCTGATGCAGGGATAACAGACAGGTTATGTTCCATGCAAAGCCCGTCACTTAGCCTGCGTATATAGTAATAACTTTGTTTACAGTCATGGTATTTTTTATGGTGTATATTGTCTGCCGCACAGAAAATTATATGGTTATGTATATGCCCTTTATCAATATGCGTGGTTACAATATATGAATAGGCATTTCCAAGTAATTTTTCTGCAAGCCCGTTTCCAATCTGGTGTGCTTTTTCTGGATTTAACAGCCCATTTTTACATTCATCTGGTGCAAAGGACTGTACCAGATGGTAAGCCTTGTTTGGGTCTGCTGGGTCTGTTTTTGACAATGCAAACTTGAAGTCATAAACAGCAGTCTGCGGGCTGCACCCATAAGAAGAAATAAGTATGCTGCCATCTGTTTTATCCGGGTTGCAGATGTAGTCTACTGCTTTGCCAACGGTTGCTGTGACAGCATGGATTTTTGTGTATGCCATATTTTTTCCATAATCTCCTTTATCTCATTCAGGTCATCTTTATAAACATTCCCAGTCATATTTACACACTTTGCAATCTGGTTAAGGTTGTTGCTGGTATTTGCAAGGAGTGTGTTCATTTCATGCAGGCAGGAATAATCAACATCATACACATACCCATATAGAATTAAGTGCCTTATAAACGCTGATTTGCTGTTTATGCCTGACTGTTTTAATTTGCGTTCCAGTATATATAATTCATCATCATTTAACATTACTTTTAGTTCATTCTGCCTTGTGCGTCTGCCCATAAGTATCTGCTCCTTTTTAAGTTTTTGTTACAGTGTTTTGGTTTATAGGTTTTACTTGCAAGGGGTAAGGGGAAGTTGTCCCATAAGTGCGAACTTAAGCAAAAAATGCCTAAAAAATATGCTTTAAAGGAAAA
>CAJTRU010000108.1:0-2015 GCA_910579085.1 uncultured Lachnospiraceae bacterium
AACTTAATATGTCCATTCCTAATAACGCTTTGTTTCCTATGTCCTCAGAGAAGAAGAGTTTGATTCTGTCCAAAATGATTTCGTCTGTTAGTCTGAAATTCTCTACAATGTAGCCATATAGTTTTAGTTCTGTGCCTGATGCATCATATGCAATTCCCCTCATGTTGCTTTTCAATATTTTATCTTTAAATCTTATCAATCCTTTATTCTCTAATCCTATTACCGTATATGTTGCACCTGTATCTATTTTTGTTGTTATCTTCACTGTTTTATTGTCTATATCAAAAGAGGTTTTTGTAAAATACGATTCTCTGTTAAATGCCTTTGTAGCTGGATTTGCTGCTTTCTCAAGTTCTGACCTGCTTGTTCTCATAATTATATTTCTCCCCTTGCATATATTGTATCTATTGTATATTCACCCTTAGGGTCATATTCATATGCATCATATATTACCTTTCCAAACTCTTTACTTGCAATGTCATCATATTTGTATCCCAACTCTATATTATGAACATCCGTCACTATATAATAAATATATGCCAGAGTATAACAGCCTCCTGTACTTAACCTTTTTTTTCCTTTACGCTCTGATGTTAATAATACACAGCATTCTAAATCTTTCTGTAATTCATCCACGCTAATCTCTTTTTCTGTATTTAACACTTTGTACACATAAGGTTCTACCTGTTGCACCTCTAAACCATAGTCTTGAAACACCTTGTCTACATTAATATTTTCCATGCATATCATCCTTTCCATTTAACAATTTTAAATTTTATCGCAGTTCTTTTCCTTATTATAATGCACTCAAATCTATATATCAATTATTATCTAATGTATTCATGCTTCCCCTTTTTTCTCTTCATTATTTACTGCATACCACTCTTAATTTTTGGCAATTTGGCAATTTAATCTATGTTTTTCCTTTTTTCGTTTTCAGTCCAGACTTGGAAGTGCACTTCCAAAAATTTCCCCTTTATTTTTATTACGTACACTTCCAAGTCCTTTTATTTTTCAGCCTTTATAAAAACCTCATTGCAGTCCATGCACATTACATTGATATCTTTTGTTGCACGAAAGCTGTTTCCGCATGAAAGACATTTATATTTTCTTGTACTGCACCTTGGCTTTTTAGGCTGCATTTTATTTTTGTCAGTTTCACCGTCCCCACCGCCATTTCCCGGTAAAACCATCATGTCTATGATACCGTCCCTGTTGATATCTATGGGTTTCTTTATTCCATGCTCTTTCAGTACGTTCTTAAATGCCTCACCTGGTTCCGTTTTACTCCAACCTATGTATTGTCCCTGTGATATAATTAAACCTCTCTTTTCTGCCTCTTCCTTAAACTTCTTATTATGGTATCTGCCATTCTGGGATACATCTGATATCCCGTTTATCTGGCAGTAGTAATGTACCATCTCATGCATTAATGTTCCCATGATATTTTCTATTGGTCTGTCCATATGTTCCGCGCTTATGTTGATTTCATTGAACCTTTCATCTTCTACACGCCACTCCTTGTTTATTGTAAAATGCCCGTTTGTCCTTGGACTGCTCATAATGCTTATTACGATTGGGGGAAGCTCTCCATTAAAATAAACTTTGTTCAGTATTTCAAACCCTTCCTCAAGCACTTCCTGCATACTTTTTAACATTTTCTATGTACCTCCCTTTCACACTTGGCTTTTTATATCTTTATCTTAACGCCGTTTTTCTCATATGTCTGTTGGCGGGACAGACGGTTTTTTCTGTTGTATTTTAGTGAGAATGCTGTACTGGTTTCTTTGGGCAGTCTTATTGATTTTATAAAAAGCTGTATTTTACAAAATTTCTGAAATTTTATACAAAACTTTTGTTCTTTATGAAATTTGGGGTAAATTCGTTCTCTTTCTTTTTCTTTCTTATCTTGAAATAATTTTATTCTTAATAATAATCACCTTTTTATTACCACTTTTCTATAAAAATTTTCACACAGCACGAAACATACATTCTAAATTCTGAAATTTTATATA
>CAJTRU010000108.1:2025-4924 GCA_910579085.1 uncultured Lachnospiraceae bacterium
GTATCATTCCTAAGTTAAACTTTCAAAAAATTTTAGTATCACGTTTTCTTTTTTGCAGTATCATTCCTAAGTTAAACTTTCAAAAAAATAAAAGCCACACGCAGACTTTATCCGGCATGGCTTTTATTGCTCCCCCTGTTTTCTTTATATGATTTTCTTCATCCGTTTCTTGTATGCTGCTAAAATGTCGTCCAAAAATATACAGTCTAATCTCCATTGTTTGTCATTTGGAAGGAGAAACCTTCCTATTTCAACCCTGCTTCCATCCATAAACACCTGCAAGATGGATACTGCATTCCCTTTTCGTATGCTTGTCAGCTGGTACTTCATCTATTTCCTCCCCCCTTCATATCCTCTGCACAGTTCTCAAACAGTTCATCTGCAAGTATCCTGTTGTACTCATTCCCTATTACATTTATTATGGAATAAACAGCCCCGCTGTCTATGCCCTCACTAATCATACTAACCTGTATCCCGAATGTTTTCTTTACATTCCCCTGCTTAAATTCAAACCCTTTTTTGTCTAAATAATTCCTTATCATTTTTTATTCCTCCCTTAAATTTATTAATTCTCTCTTTACCATTCCATGTATATTCTGATGTCCTTTTAACCAGGCACAGGCAGCTTTTCCCCATGCACCAGGCAAAAATAAAAGCCTGCTGTTTTCTTCACTTGCAGGCTTTTGCTTTCTTTATTCTGGTTCTTTTTCTTCCTGTACTGTTTCTTTTATCATTGCTTTGACTGCATAACGAACCACTATGAAAATCTGTTTCAGCAGCCATACCACCATACACAACATTGCTAAATTTATCACACCTGTTATAAGGACTGTCATCGTAATATCCATTTTTTATTCACCAGCCTTTTCCTCACCGAATATCTCCACACCTTCACAAGGGACAATCTTATTTTTTTCCAGCTTTACTCCAGCAGCCATTGCTCCTAACTCAATTAACATTTTCAGTTTGCTTTCTTCATATGTTACTCTTGCATGTCTTGCGTTCACTGTTTCATAGACAGGTTTCTTATTTTTTTCATTGATTATCTTTACAACAATTAAACCAATATTGATATCATTGTTTTCATTCTCTTTCAACCATGCCAGGGTATTTACTCCACTCTTCACTTGAAGGTTCTTCATGTTGAATCCTTCCTCATCTAGTTCAAGAACTTCTTTTGCTGCTTCAACATCATTTTTAATTCTGAAACCATAAACCTTTTCATTCCGATTGAGTTTGTCAAGAATCTGCTTCTCAGTCATTCCCATAAATCCCATGCTTTTCGATTCATATACCTCATATCCAATCAGACGGTTTCCAAGATACATAGCATCAACTAAATACATACACATAATATTTTACCTCTTTCTTTCCATGCTGTTTCCAGCACTTTTTTATTTGTTCCTTAACTACAAATAAATCTTAACGCTGATGCTGACTGTATTCTATTGACGTATGGCAAGAATATGGTACACTAATTTTATGCATAATACAGGGGGATACTGCTGTACTTGTGGAATTTTATAATTTATATAGAATAGGGGCAGTATATAATTATGGAGAATGCATCTCTGATTAATATTTGAAACTTCTGCTATCTGCAACTTTTTTCTAATACATTTTTTATTTCGTAATTTTCCCGTTTGCTCTTTTTTATTTTACCCTATATTTTCTATACTCTTTATATTTCCATTCATTCTGGCTTACCTGGTGCGCTTTGGGATACATCCAGACAATGATTTATCCTGCAATTTATTATGAATCTAATTGATTTTTATTTGTTTTCTGTACTTTCTGTTTCCTTGAAATTCATTTCCCATTATAATTTTCTCCACCCATACAATTAAAACTTGTTGTGGTCAATTCTGGCTGCTTATAAACATATCCTAAACCATAACCCAATACTAGCATTTTTGTATGTATGTCATTATTGTATTTTTTCTATTGTATTACCTTGGTTGCTTATATAAAGGAAGCGAACCTATTGAATAAGTCTAATGATTTCATAAAATAACACCATATTTATTCATGGTGTTATAAATTAGTTTATGTATCAAATTGACTATACTGTATGTTTTATGGTGGAGTAGATGTTAAACTAGTGATGCTACTTTACTACCACCTCTAAACTGTCTTTATTATATCGGGTACGCCCCTTCTATCGCCTTCTTATTCTGTAATGTGTATGATATGTATGCTTTTGCTTTCTTACCTTTAACCTCATACTTACCCATATGTCTTACTACTCTTGCAGATTGCTTCATTCCCTCCTGCCCTATATCTAACTCATCATATAAACCATTTACTACATTTACCGCAAATACTAATAACTGCTTATCCGAAATATCTGATGTCATTAGTTTAGCCATATATGGAGATTCGTATAATTCCATTGGAGTATTTACAATATCCCATATTGATTTCTTTCTGTTACCTACCTCCCATGCCAATGATTTGTTCATGTATCCATATAAACTTATGCATTGAAAATTAAAAAACTTTGCTGTCATTTCATTATCCTCCATTAGACTTATCCCTAAGTCTAATGTATCATTCTCGTTACTCCCTGTCAATAAATCTTCCATTCTTTTATATCCTCCTTAAAATAAGGGGAACAGCCCCACTTTCAGACTGCTCCCGCTTCTTCTTTATTATTCAAATAAACTATTTAAAAAATCATCTGTTACATAACTTACCCTTACTCCATCTTCATCTACATATGATTCTCCTGGCTTCATTGTCTGTCCTGTATTAGGATTTATTGAATTACTACTTGATGCTGGTTGCTCTGGTTGTGATGGCTGTTGAGGTGGCTGTGCTGGTTGCTCTGGCTGTGATGGCACTTGCTCCTCCGCTGGCTTCTCACTCACTAATAAACTTCCACTTACATACCCTTTCT
>CAJTRU010000108.1:5935-6530 GCA_910579085.1 uncultured Lachnospiraceae bacterium
TTGTTTCTTCCTCTATAGTAGTTGCTTCTTCTATGGTACTTGTTTCTTCTATACTGCTTGTTTCCTCTATACTTGTTGTTTCTTCTATGTTCTTCATTACTTCCATGTTGTCCGCTTTGACGGCTTTATTGCCACAGGCTGTTAAACTAATTGATGCCATTATTACAAGTACTGCTAACTTCTTCATTCCCTTCTTCTCCTTCTTATATATCCATTGCTTTCTAAGAAAATATTACTACTATAATTTCCAGAACACTTAGCTGGTACAGTAAGTTATATTTGCTGCTTTTTGTTGTTTTATAGTCATTATACTGCATGTAGCAGCATTCTGCAACCATCAGAAACACCTTATCTTTTATGATAGTTTTGGAGGTATTGTTATGATTTATAATCTTGGTGATAAACTAAAATCAAAGGTCATTGCTCAACGTATTGGAGTTTCTGTCAGTATGGTTGGATTGTATGAATCCGATGTTCGCCAGCCCTCCCTTTGTTTCCGTAACCTGAATAAATGATATGAAATCATTTCGTATGTTTTAAGGCTTGTTTTACATATTTAACCTATGTACAGATTTACCTTGTCCATGACTGACTT